>NZ_JBOZRT010000039.1:0-110570 GCF_050789165.1 Azospirillum sp. | reverse complement strand
GCGAGTCCGAGGGGGGAACACAATGACCACCAAGTCCATCACGCGCCTCCTGGTCGTCGGCGCCGCGCTGGCTGCGGCGGCGGGGCTGCTCGCCGGGTGCAACGATGAGGAGCGTCCGCTCCACTTCGAGAAGGGCAAGTACGTCGGGCCGCAGGACGCGCCGCTGTCGGCCGAGCAGCTCGATTCCCTGAAGCAGCGCGTCAACAACGGGCGGTTCTGAGCGGAGGGCACGACATGACGTCCTGGTGCAAGGCGGCGCTCGCCGCGCTGATGCTGGTGCTGGGTGTGGCCGCTGCCGGGACGCCGGCGCGCGCAGCCGATACGGCGCCAGCGGGAACCCACCAGCTGAACACCGCCGCCGACGCCGACGTCTGGCGGGCGATCCGCCAAGGCGTGCAGGGCACCTCCAGCTTGCCCAACCCGCGCGCCGGCGTGCTGATCCAGTCGGAGGGCGAGAGCTGGCGGGCCTTGCGCAACGGGCCGATCGCCACATACGGCGCCTGGGCGCTGGCCGGCATCCTGGTGGTGCTGGTGCTGTTCTTCCTGTTCCGCGGCCGCATCCGGCTCGACGCGCCGGCCACCGGCCGCACGGTGCAGCGCTTCAACGCGATCGAGCGCGGCACCCACTGGCTGACCGCCGGCAGCTTCATCGTGCTGGCGCTGACCGGGCTCAACGTGCTGTACGGCCGCTGGGTGCTGCTGCCGGTGATCGGGCCGGAGGCGTTCGCCGCGCTGACCGGCTGGGGCAAGCTGGCGCACAACTACCTGGGCTTCGCCTTCATGGCCGGGGTGCTGGTGACCTTCCTGCTGTGGGTGCGCCACAACATTCCGGAACGCGCCGACCTCACGTGGTTTGCCCAGGCCGGCGGCCTGTTCAGCAAGAACGTCCACCCCGCGGCCAAGAAGTTCAACGCCGGGCAGAAGGTGATCTTCTGGGCGACGGTGCTGGGCGGCGCCGGGCTGAGCTTCACCGGGCTCGCGCTGCTGTTCCCGTTCAGCTTCGGCGGGCTGCAGGACATGCAGCTCTACCAGATGATCCACGCGGTGATCGCGCTGGCGCTGGCGGTTGTCATCATCGGCCACATCTACATCGGCTCCATCGGCATGGAAGGCGCCTTCGACGCCATGGGCTCCGGCCAGGTGGAGGAGGAGTGGGCGCGCGAGCACCACGCCCTCTGGCTGGCCGAGGTCAAGGGCGAGCGCACCGACCCGCGCCAGCGCGGCGGCGGCCACGGCCACCACGCGCCCGCCGAATGAGGAGGACACCGCACCGCATGCGCACCGCCGTCGCCTCCCTGCTGATCGCCGCCGCGGCCGCGTGGTCCGCGGCAGCCCAGACCGCCACCCCCGCCGAGCTCGCGCCGCAGGCGCAGGCCGCGCTCCAGGCCGAGCAGCCGGCGCCCGCCGCTGCTCCGGCCGCCGCCGTGCCGACCAAGCCCGCCGACGAGGTGAAGCGGCAGATCGAGAAGGAGTACGGCGTCACCGTGCTCCGCATCCGCGACCTTGTCCGCGAGGACGGCAGCCCGGCCTATGCCGTCACCGTGATGAACCCCGGCGGCGACCGCAACAGCGCCTTCGAGGTCAGCACGCTGGAGGTGGACGCCCGCACCGGCACGCTGGTCCCGCAGTTCCGCCACGCCGCCGACGGCTACACCGCGTCGTCGGCCGGCCAGCATGACCCGAACCGTTCCACCGGCAACCCGGCGGTTCTGCGCGGGCACACGTGGCGGTGACGACCGGGCGGTGACGCCTGTTTGAGGGGGTGAGGGGCTACGCCGCCGGCTTGGTCGGAGGGGAGCAGGCGATGGAAACGGGAAGCCGCGCGTTGACGGCGCTGATCCTCGGTGCCGGCCTGCTCGCGGCCCCGCTGCACGCCGCGGACCTCATCGGCCACGGCGCCATGGTCAACGCGGTCGCCGTATCGCCCGACGGGCAGCGGGCGCTGACCGGCAGCTGGGACTATTCGGCGATCTGCTGGGACCTCGCGGCGGGCAAGGAACTGCGCGCGTTTCAGGAGCACACGGGCGGCGTCAACGCCGTCGCCTTCCTGCCGGACGGCCGGCGCGCCCTGACCGGCAGCCGCGACTCCACCATCAAGCTGTGGGACTTGGAGACCGGTGCCCTGCTGCGCAGCTTCGAGGGGCACACCGGCAACATCGTCGGCCTCGCGGTCGCGCCCGACGGCCGGCGCTTCGCCTCGGCGGGCTGGGATCCGTCGGTCAAGGTGTGGGATGTGGAGAGCGGCGCCCTGTTAACCACGCTGACCGGCCACAGCGCCAACGTCAACGCGGTCGCCTTCACGCCTGATGGGGCGCGGCTGGTCAGCGCCGGCTACGACTTCCAGGTCCGTGTCTGGGACGCCGTGACGTGGCGCGAACTGGCGGTGCTGGAGGGGCACGAGGGCAGTGTCAACGGAGTCGCCGTCTCGCCCGACGGCCGCACCGCCGCCACGGTGTCCAGCGACGAGACGGTGCGGTTGTGGGACCTTGCGACCTTCAAGCAGCTGCGCGCCTGGACCGGACACACCGGCTTTATCACCTCGGTCGCCTTCGCGCCGGACGGGCGAACGCTTCTGACCGGGGGAGGCGGCGACCGCACCGTGCGCCTGTGGGATGTGGCGACCGGCCGCCAGCTGGCTGAGTTCACCGGGCACGCCAAGCCGGTGTGGGCGGTGACCTACACGCCCGACGGCCGGCACGCGCTGTCCGCTGGCTATGACGCGGTGGTCAAGGAGTGGACCCTGCCGGAGCGGCGTTGACAGGAGCCGGGCCGCCGTGGCGTGCTCGGCCGACCACCCTCGGAGTGCCTGTCCATGAACCTGCCCAACGCCGAGCTTCGCCGCGCCATCATCGACACCTGCCTCGCCATGAACCGGTTGGGCGTCAACCAGGGCGCGTCGGGCAACCTGTCGGCGCGCGCCGACGGCGGCTTCCTGATCACGCCGTCGGGCATGCCCTACGACGAGACGAAGCCGGCGGACATCGTCGAGATGGGTTTCGACGGCAGCTACGCCGGCGAGCGGCGGCCGTCGTCGGAGTGGCGCTTCCACCGCGACATCCTGGCGGCGCGGTCCGACGCGCAGGTGGTGCTGCACGCCCACCCGACCTTTGCCACCGTGCTGGCGGTGTACGGCCGGCCGATCCCGAGCTTCCACTACATGGTGGCGCTGGCCGGCGGCGACAGCATCCGCTGCGCCCCCTACGCCACCTTCGGCACGCAGGAGCTGTCCAACCACGCGCTGGCGGCTCTGGAGGGCCGGCGCGCCTGCCTGCTGGCCAACCACGGCATGATCGTGCTGGGCAACGACCTCAAGGGTGCCTTGGCACTGGCGGTGGAGGTGGAGGCGCTGGCGCGGCAGTACGTCTACGCGCTGATGCTCGGCGAGCCGACCATCCTGCCGCCCGAGGAGATCGAGCGCGTCGCGGAGAAGATGCGCAGCATGAAGTACGGGCAGGGCGGCGGCGGCGAGCCCGATCCGGACGCGCCGCGGCGGCGGTGAAGATCACTCCGCCGGCTGCGGCAGGGCGCGCGGCTCGGCGACGGTCAGCAGGGGACGGACGTCGCGCCCTTCCTTGCCGATCAGCGGGCGGTCCCCGGCGGGCGGCTCGTAGACCGCAGGCAGGGTGAGGATGATGCGGGTGCCGTGCCCGGGCTCGCTGGACAGCTCCAGGTCACCGCCGAGCATCGCCGTGTAGTGGCCGACCAGCGTCAGGCCAAGCCCGGCGCCCGGCACCTTGCCGCCGCCCGGCGCGGGGCCCTGCACGAAGGGCTGGAACAGCCTACCGGCCTGCGACGGCGGGAAACCGGCGCCGGTGTCCGACACCGTGAAGCGGATGCAGGCGCGGCCGTCGCGGTCGGCGCGCTCCACCGACAGGGCGATGCTGCCGGCGCGGGTGAACTTGCAGGCGTTGTCCAGCAGGTTCAGCAGGGCTTGCCGCACCTTGCCGAAATCCTGGTGCATGGCGCCGAGCGACGCCGCCCCGATCACCGTCAGCGTGTTGCCGTTGAGGTCGGCCACCGGCAGCAGACGCTCGCGCAGTTCGGCCAGCAGGCGGGCGACGTCGAAGTCCTGCAGCTCGACGTCCACGGTGCCGGCCTCGATCTTGGCGTAGTCGAGAATGGCGTCGACCAGACCGACCAGCTGCTCGCCCGACCATTGGATCATCTCCACGTCGGTGGCGAGCTCGCCGGCGCCGACGCGGTGCAGCTCGCTCATCAGCGACTGGCTGTGGTGGATGATGTCGTTGATCGGGCGGTGCAACTCCTGACCCATGTTGACCAGGAAGTTGGTCTTGGCGAGGTCCTTGGCCTCGGCCTGCTGCTTGGCCTCGAGCAGCGCGGCGTGCGCCTCCGCGGCCTCGCGCTGCAGTTCCTCGACCTCGGCGGCGTTGGCGCGCAGGGTCTCGACGGCGCGGGCCATGGTCGCCAGTTCGTCTCGGCCGGCGCTCAGTCCGGCCGGCGCCGGCAGCAGCACGGCGTCGGTCTTGCCGGCGGCCAGCGCGGCCATGGCGCTCGCCACCGCGTCCACCGGGCGGGCGACGCTGCGCACCACCAGCCAAGCGGCCAGCAGCCCGAGCACCAGCAACGCGCCACCGAGCCACAGGGCGGTCTCCACCCAGCGCTCCGCCCCCTCGGCAAGGCCACGGCGCAGCGTGGAGGCGAAGCCGTCGTTGCGCTTGCGCACCTCGGCGGCGCGGGCGCTGATCAGCCCGGCGTTGGGATCGAGCGCCTGGAAGCGCAGCTGGTCCTCGTCGTTCACCACCTCTTCCAGCCGGTCGAGCACGCCGGCGCTGGCGGTGAGCATGTGGCGGGTGTCGAAGATCAGCTGGCGGGTGCCCTGCACCCAGACGTAGCGGTTGATCTCCTGCAGGCGCCCGCGCACCGTCTCGACCGCGGCGCGCATCGCCTCGGCCTCCTTGGGGTCGCGTCCGGAGGCGTAGCGCGCGGCGTGGTCGGCCATCGCCTGCACCGCGGCGGCGGCGTCCGCCGCCAGCGCCGCCGAATCGACGCCGCCGGCCTCCTTGAGCTGGGCGAGCTTGCCCTGCATCTGCTCGGCCATCGGGTCGAGCACGCCGGTCAGCAGGCGGGCGCGCTCGCCGCGCAGGCTGACCAGCCGCTCGAAGCCGTCGCGGTAGGAGTCGAGCGCGGTGCGCGCCTCGGCGACGGCGGCGGAGTCGGGGGTGCCGGCGGTCGCCTCGGCCAGCACGGCGAGCCGCGCGCGCAGCGATTCGTGCTGCTGGCGCACCGTGCCGAGGCTGGCCTCGTCGTCCATGCCGAAGTGGTCGCGGACCGCGACCTCCAGGTCGCGCATGCCGATGTCGACGTCGGCGGCGATCTGCGCGGCACCCGCCGAGGCGGAGTAGGTGCCGACGTTCTGCGTCACCGCGCGCAGCGACAGCAGCCCGAGCGCCGCGAGCACGAGGACCAGCCCGAAGGCGATCCCGAAGCCGAGGGTGATCCGAGTCGCCACCTTGAGGTCGCGCAGGGCGCGGAACCGAGTCACACCAGCTCTCATACGGGCAGTCAAAAACGCGCCGCGGATTGTAGCGGTACGGGGGCGGTTAAGAAACAGACAAGTACGGGACAATCCGCGACTTGATGCGCCCTGGGCTCAGCCGGCGTGGAAGGCGTAGGCCTGCATGCCGATGCTGCCGTGTTCGAAGCCGTCGTGCAGCCGTTCGGCGCGCGGAGCCGGACCGGCGGCGCCCAGCGCCACCGGCAGCGGCAGGAAATGCTCCTCCGTCGGATGGGCCACGCGGGCTTCCGGGCAGCGCTCGGTCCAGCGGGCGATGCCCTCGACATCGCCGGCCATCAGCGTCTCGTCGAGCCAACGGGCGAACGCGTCCGCCCAAGGTGCGGCGCCGGTCGCGCCGAAGCGGAAGTCGCGCAGGTTGTGCACCGCGCCGCCGCTGGCGAGGATCAGCACGCCTTGCTCGCGCAGCGGCGCCAGCGCGCGGCCGAGCGCCACGTGGTCGGCCGCGCCGCGGCGGGGCATCACCGAGAGCTGCGCGACGGGGATGCCGGCGTCGGGGTACATGAGCTTCAGCGGCACCCAGGCGCCATGGTCCAGGCCCTGCACCGGGTCGGCGCTGCCGGCGATGTCCTGCGCCCGCAGCAGGCCGAGCACGCGCTCCGCCAGTTCCGGCGCGCCCGGGGCGGGGTAGCGCATCTCGTACAGCGCGCGCGGGAAGCCGTGGAAGTCGTGCACCGTCTCCGGCCGGGCGGCGCTGCTGACCGTGGGGGCGGCGGTGGTCCAGTGCGCGGAGACCGCCAGCACCGCCGATGGCCTGCCCAGCCGTTCACCCAAGCCGGCGAGGAAGGCGCGGCCGGGCGAATCCTCGAGGATCAGCGTCGGCGCGCCGTGCGAGACGAAGACGGTGGGGAAGGGGGCGGGCATGCGGTGGTCTCCTGTTTCTGCCCCCTCCCTAGCCCTCCCCTGCTTGCGCGGTGGAGGGAAGGGGAGGGGCAATCCTCAGAAACCAATATGGCCAAAGAAAAACCCCGGCCAAAGGCCGGGGCTTCTCGAAACAGCGTTGCCGGGGCGACAACAATCAGTGCAGGTGCCGGGGCAGGTCGGCGATCGACGCCTCGATCAGCTTGTCGGCCTGGGCGGGCTGGATGCCCTGGCTGAGCAGCTGGCGGCTGGCAGCGATGGCGATGTCCACCGTCAGGTTGCGGACCTCGGCGATCGCCTGGGCCTCGGCCTGGGCGATGCGGTCCATGGCCTGGGCCTCGCGGCGCTTGAGGGCTGCTTCCAAGTCCGCGGTGGACTGGGCGCGGATGCGCGCGGCCTCCTCGCGGGCGTGGGCGACGATGGCCTCCGACTCCTTCAGGGCGTCGGCCTGACGCTTCTGGTAGGAGGCCAGGGTGGCCTGGGCGTCCTCGCGCAGGCGCTGGGCCTCGTCGAGTTCGGCGCGGATCTTCTCGGCACGGGCGTCGAGCATCGAGCCGATGGCGGCCGACGCCTTCTTCCAGATCAGCGCCATGAAGATGACGAAGGCGACCGCAACCCAGAATTCAGGGGCTTTCAGCATCAGCGGCGCTCCTCAAGAACAGAGGCGACGGCGGCTTCGGCCTGGGCCGGGTCGGCGTCGATGCCCGCCAGCTTGGACGCGATCTCGCGGACGATGCCGACGGCCTCGCCACGGACGTTGGCCAGGGCCTGTTCCTTGGCGGCGGCGATGCGGGTTTCGGCCTCGCGCAGGCGGTCGGCGATCTGCGTGTTCAGCGCGGACTGCTTGGCCTGGTTCTCGGCCTCGAAGGCGGCCACGGTCTCGGCGATCACCGCCTGGGCCTGGGCGCGGGCATCGGCCATCGCCTTGTCCACGGTGGCCATCACGGCTTCCGCCTCTTCCTTGAGGCTGGCGGCCTTGGAGAGGTCGCGGGAGATGCGCTCCTGGCGCTCTTCCAGGACCTGTGCCACCACCGGCAGAGCCTTCTTGGACAGCAGGTAGTAGAGGGCGCCGAAGGTGAGCGCCAGCCAGAAGATCTGGGTCGGGAAGGTGGCGGGATTGAGCTGCGGCAGGCCACCGCTGCCGCCATGCTCGCCGCCGTGCTCGGCGGTCGCCGCGAGGACGGGGGCGGCCATCACGGTCAGCGTGGCGAGCGAGGTGCCCGCAACGCCCGACCAGCGGGCCAGCCGTCCCTTGGCCAACAGGTTCGACATGATCGGTCCCCCAAGGCAAAGGTACGGCGCCGAAAGCCCCCCAAAGAACCTTTGGGACCGCCCGGTTTCAACGGAAGCTTCCGTGGGCGGGTGCCCACGGAAGCCCGTCGATCCGGAACTGGAGCCGGCGCCGCTTCAGAAGCGAAAGTCGCGTCTGGACGAGCCTTAGGCGAACAGGATCAGGAACGCGATCAGCAGGGCGAACAGCGCGACGGCTTCCGTCAGCGCGAAGCCCAGAATGCCGATCGGGAACACCTTCGGCTGCACCGCCGGGTTGCGGGCGATCGAGCCGATCAGGGTCGAGAAGATGTTGCCGATGCCCAGGCCGACGCCGGCGAGGGCGATGACGGCCAGACCGGCGCCGATGAACTTTGCGGCTTCAGCTTCCATTGTACTCATTCCTCTTCTGAAGGGTGAACTGGTGATGGGTAATGCGGAACGTCCGGTCGAAACTCGGTGCCGATCTCAGTGCAGCTCGAGAGCGTCGCGGATGTACAGGCAGGTCAGGATCGAGAAGACGTACGCTTGCAGGAACGCGACCAGGAACTCGAAGCCGGTCAGCGCGATGTTGATCGCGATGGGAACCAGACCGACGAGGAAGCCGACCGAACCGAGCCCGCCGATCATCAGGACCGTGAAGCCGGCGAACACCTTCAGCATGGTGTGGCCCGCCATCATGTTGGCGAACAGTCGGATCGAGAGGCTGACCGGGCGCATCACGTAGGAGATCACCTCGATCGGGATCAGGATCGGGGCGAGCGCGATCGGAGCGCCGTGCGGCATGAAGAAGGAGAAGAAGTGCAGGCCGTGCTTGATCAGCGCCAGCACCGTCACGAACACGAACACCGTCAGCGCCATCGCGAAGGTCACGATGATGTGCGAGGTGAAGGTGAAGGTGTAGGGGATCATGCCCAGCATGTTGCCGAACAGGATGAACATGAACAGCGTGAAGACGAACGGGAAGTACGGCTTCGCGTCATGCCCGGCGTTCTCGCGCACCATGCCGGCGACGAACTCGTAGAACATCTCGGCCAGCGACTGCAGGCGGCCGGGGACCAGCGCGCGCGCCTTCATCCCGTGCACCAGCAGGCCGTACACCAGCAGCGCGGCGACGACCATGAACAGCGCCGAGTTCGAGAACGACACGTCGAACCCGGCGATGATGAGTTGCACGATGGGGTTGATCTGGAATTGGTGCAGCGGATCCAAGGTCGTCCTCGCTCAATGTCCGTCGCCGGTGGGGCGCTCTGGGTCTTCTTTTTCGTTCCGGCGGTAGCCGGGAGCCAAGCCGAGCCCGGAGACGGCCCGGTAGACGTTCATAATTCCCGCCGCAGAGCCCAGAAAGAACATGACGATCAGGCCCCACGGTGCTGTACCAAGCCAGCGATCGATCAGCCACCCGCCGCCGACGCCGACGATCATCGCGGCGACCAGCTCCACCCCGATCCGCCAGGCGACCCCGATGGGGCCCTGCGGGGCGCCGGCGAACCGGCTGGGCCCGGAGCGTAACTCCTGACCTTCCCGCGCCTTGCGCAATCGGGCGTCGAGCTCTTCAAGCGATGGAGGACGCTTTGGGTCGGTCATGCCGTTGTCATGCCCCGTTGCGTTTCCCCGTTCGCTCGCCACCACGCGAAAGCGGCGAGACCATACGGACAGGGCACTACCCTGTCAAGAAGCAAAACCCTTGCGGCAAGTGCTTGAAAAGCCGGAGATTCCGGATTATCCGGCTGGTTTCGGACGAGGATTCGGTGCGGTCGAGCCTTCGCTGGTGCGGAATCCGTCGAGCCCGGGTCAACCGCCGATGCGTTTCTTGATGTCGGTGGCCATCTTTTCGGGGCTGGTGCCGCCGGGGAACACGGCGATGAATTTCCCATCCGGCCCCATCAGGTAGACGAAGCTGGAGTGGTCCATCAGGTACCCCTCGCCGCTGCTGCCGGGTGCCTTGGCGGCGTACACACGGTACGCCTTGGCGACCGCGCGGACCTCGTCCGGCGTGCCGGTCAGGCCGACCAGCCGCGGGTGGAACAGCGGCACGTAGTCGGCCATGTGCGCCACCGTGTCGCGCTCCGGATCGATGGTGATGAACAGCGGCTGGATCCGGTCGGCGGTCGGGCCGAGCTTGTCCAGCGAGGCAGCCATGGTGCTCAACTCGGTCGGGCAGACATCGGGGCAGAACGTGTAGCCGAAGTAGATCAGCAGGTATTTGCCGCGGTAATCGGCGTCCGTGACCGTCTTGCCGGTGTGATCGGTCAGCCGGAACGGCCCGCCGACGGCGGCTGCCGAGGTCTCGACCTGCTGGGTGGCATGCCGCACCTGCCACCAGGCGATGCCGGCGGCCAGGGCGAGTCCGACGAGGGAGGCGAGCGCGATGCGCAGGATACGGGCCTTCATGCCGCCCAATGAAGGGTGTCGCACGGCCAAGGTCAAGGGGCAAGGTCAAGGGGCTGTGTCGTTCGGCGTCTCGGCGAGCAGCGCCGTCACCAGGGCGCCGAAGGCCAGGAGGAAGAGAGCGGCGTGGATGGCATGGCCGGTTTCCCACCGGTTGCGCACGCTGACCCAGTCGGCCGGCAGGGTCTCCGGCGTCCACCCGTTCAGCACGGTGTTCATCGGCGCCACCAGCAGGAACCAGACGGTCAGCCCGGCGGTCACGCACACCGCGGCCGTCAGCGTCCAGCCGAAGGCCGGCCGGCGCCTCCGGACGCGGAAGGCCAGCCACCAGGTGAGCGCGATGGCCAACAGCTCGATGCCGGCCCCCAGCGGCACGCCGAAGGCGATGTAGAGGTTGTGCTGGACCGTCAGCCAGTCCGACCCGGCCAGCCGCAGCTTCCCCGGAATCTCCATGACGTGGCAGACGGTCAGCGAGAGGGTCAGGGTGACCAGCAGCAGATCGACGAAGCGAAGGAGCTTGAGGGGCATGGGGCAGACCTCCCGCCCCACCAAGATGACCCGGCCGGAGGCGCCGTCAACGCCCCGCCGGGGAGCCCCTTACGCGGCCTTCGCCGTCCGGCGCTCCAGGTGGTCGGCGAAGCGCTTGTCGTGCTGCTGGATGTGCTCCACCAGCCAGTCGCGCACCAGTCGCAGCAGTTCGTCGCCGGCGGTGGAAGCGCCGGACTTGATGCGCTGGCCGAGGTCGGCGGCGCGGGCCTTCAACGCCTCGTGCTGGGCGTGGTGCTCGGCCAGGGCGGGGTAGGCGGAGTCCCGCATCATCTGCTCCTCGTGGCCGAAATGCAGGGCGGTGTAGGCGATCAACTGCTCCACCACCTCGCCGACCACGGCGGCCGAGCGGCCCTTGCGGACGTTGTCGTGCACGCGGTTGATGAGGCCGACCAGGATCATGTGGTCGTTGTCGATGTCGTCGTTGCCCATGACCAGCTCCTTCGACCAGGGCATGTACAGCTCGTGCCCCGACGCGGCGAACAGGTCGCCGATGCCGGCGGCGTTCACCGCCTCGACGCTGATCAGGAAGCTGTCCACCACCGACTTCAGCGAGTCCGCCTGCGTGGTCAGGCTCTGCGCCGCGGTCAGCACGGTCTTGGCGGCGTTCTCGGTCTCCAGCGCGGAGTCCGAGACGTGGCTGATGTTGGCCGAGACCTGCTCGGTGCCCATCGCCGCCTCGCTGGCGGAGCGGGCGATCTCGCCGGTGGCGGCGCCCTGCTGCTGCACCGCCGTGGCGATGGAGGTGCCGATCTGGTCGCTCTGTCCGATGATCGCGGTGATCTCGCGGATGGCGGTCACCGCGTGGTCGGTGGCCTGCTGCACGCCGGTGATCTGCTGGGCGATCTCCTCGGTGGCGTGCGCCGTCTGGTTGGCGAGGTTCTTCACCTCGCCGGCGACCACCGCGAAGCCCTTGCCCGCTTCGCCCGCGCGGGCGGCTTCGATCGTGGCGTTGAGCGCCAGCAGGTTGGTCTGGCTGGCGATCGAGGTGATGAGGTCGGCCACCTCGCCGATGCGGCGGGCGGCTTCGCCCAGGTTGGCGATCTGTGCGTTGGCGCGTTCCGACGCCTGCACCGCCTGGGCGGAGATCCGCGCGTTGACCGCGACCTGACCGCTGATCTCGGAGATCGAACTGGACAGTTCCTCGGCCGCCGCGGCCACGGTCTGCACGTTGGCGGTCGCCTGCTGCGAGGCACCGGCCACCGACGCGGCCTGCTGCATGTTGCGGTCGGCGGTGCTCGACAGGCTCCCGGCGGTGTTCTCCAGCCCCTCCACCGCCTGGGTGACGGCGGCGATCATGCTGGTGACGGTGGCGTCGAAATGGTCGGTCAGCCGTTCCAGAGCGCGGGCGCGCTGCTCGGTGACGCGGTGCTCCACCTGCTGCCGCTCCCAGTGCTCCTTCAGCGCCACCTGGTGGCCGCGGAACACCTCCACCGCGCGCGCCATGACGCCCAGCTCGTCGCCGCGGCCCTGGCCGGGCACCTCGAAGTCGGTGTCGCCATCGACGAGGCGCTGCATGATGGCGGTGGTGGCGCGCACCGGCTGCACGATGCCCCGGCTGATCAGCAGGCCGACCGACACGCCCAACGCCGTCACCAGCAGCCCCAGCCCGCCCAGGCGCAGCGCCGCCGCCCAGAAAGCCGCCTCGACGTCGTCGACGTAGATGCCCGAGCCGACCACCCAGCCCCAGGGCTGGAAGCCCTTGACGTAGGTCAGCTTGGGCACCGGGGCCGAGGAGCCCGGCTTCGGCCACAGGTAATCGACGAAGCCGGCTCCGTCGCGCCGCACGGTGTCGGCGAAGGCGATGAACAGCTTCTTGCCGTTGGGGTCGGCGTTCTGCGACTGGTCCTGGCCGTCCAGCTCCGGCTTGATGGGGTGCATGACCATGCGCGCGTTGAGGTCGCTGACGAAGAAGTACTCGTCGCCGGCGTAGCGCATGGCGCGCAGCGCGTCCTTGGCGGCCGCCTGCGCCTGTTCGACCGTGACGGCGCCTTTGCGCGCCTGCGCCTCGTGGTGGGCGATCATGGTGTGGGCCGTCTCGACGACGCTGCGCGTCTTGTCTTGGCGGTCCTTCATCATCTCGGCCTTGAGGCTGAACAGGCTCAGCGCCAGCACGAGCACCAGCCCCACCGCCGAGACGGTCAGGATGACGGAAATCTTCGCCTTGATGCTGATGCGCTCGAACATCACCGCGCTCCCCCCAAGATTGCGGATGCCGCCGATAAACGGCAATTCCATTAAAATTTTTGCAATCTTTATGGCAGAGCGCAAACAGTTGGGAAAGCGGCAACCTGTCGCAGCGGTGGAGCGACGCGGGTGGTATGACCACGTTACGGTGGCGTATGGTTCGAAAGTGTCCATGCCCCCTCTCCCTTGCCGAAGAGAGCGGGGAGAGGGGGCTGGGCTCTGCCTACAGCACGGTCAGCATGCTGGCCACCAGCGGGTGGCGGACGATGTCGGTCTCGCTCAGGCGGACCACGGCGATGCCCTCCACCGCCTCAAGGCGCCGCGCGATGTCCGCGAGGCCGGAGAGGTTGTCGAGCAGGTCGGTCTGGTCCGGGTCGCCGGTCAGCACCATGGTCGAGTGCCAGCCCAGGCGCGTCAGCAGCATCTTGATCTGCGCGTAGGTGCAGTTCTGCGCCTCGTCGATCACCACGAAGGCGTTGTTCAGGGTGCGGCCGCGCATGAAGCCGACGGGAGCGATCTCGATAGTGCCGTCCTGCATCAGTTGGCGCAGCCGCTTGCCGCCCAACCGGTCGGACAGCGCGTCGTAGAGCGGGCGCAGGAAGGGCGCCATCTTCTCGTGCATGTCGCCGGGCAGGTAGCCGATGCTCTCCCCCGCCTCGATGGCCGGGCGGGACAGCACGATGCGGTCGACCTTGCCGCCTTCCAGGGCTTCGACGGCGGAGGAGATGGCCAAGTAGGTCTTGCCGGTGCCGGCCGGGCCGAGCGCCACCACGAGGTTGTGCTCCTGGATGGCGTCCAGCAGCGCCTTCTGGTTGGGGCTCTGCGGCTTGACCTTGCGCAGGTAGCTCTGGTCGCGGCGGTCCTCCCCGGTCATCGACCCGGCCAGCGGATCCCAGGCGCCGTTGGGGAACAGCGGGTGGATCTTCGCTTCGGACACCTGCGCGGCGGCGCTGCCTTTGGTCTGTCGCTTGGCCATATCGCTCTCCTCACGTCAGGGGGATGGGCGGTTCGCGCCGGGCACAAAAAAACCTCCCGCAAGGGAGGTCACGGTAACGCGCGCGTTCGTGATGATGCGTGCCCGACGCCGGCTTGCCGCTGCGAGGTTGACGCCCGGACCGCCGAGGCCGCAAGCAGCCGCGAAGATCGGAGGGGGCGTCGAGGGCAAAGATCGCTGCAAGCCAGTTTCCTCGTCCGGAAGTGTGCCTCGCATGACGAACCATACCCCAGGGGAACGGACGTTGTCAGCCGAGGTTGCGGCCTACGTAAAAATTTCATACAAGATGTTGTGGATAGGACTCAGGTGCGGCGTGTTGCCGCTGGGGGTGCCCGGCGGCGCGGACGGCGTGCCCCGGCCGGCGATTCCCGGCCCTTTCCGCGCAAAATCGCGGCGGATCTTGCCGCAGGAAACGCTTTACCCACAATATCGGGTTAAGTTACTATACTTTGTGGTGAGGAGCATCCTCAGCCCAACACATTGGCGCCTCTGACGGATTGCCTGGCCTGGGAAGGCGGGCGGCCCGTCCGATGGGGCCTATGCCGTGTGTGCAGGGCTGATGGTTGTCACTCCTTTCCGGCACGGTGGCACTTGAACCGGGCCGGCGCGCATCGCTAGAAGGGGGCTGGCTCGCCGGCCGCCCGCACGGCGCGCGTGGTTTTGGCGGTTTTTCGGGCGACTTGGAACGGCAGGGCGGTCAGGATGGTGGCGGTGAGCAGCGCCGGTCAGGTGAGCGAACGGGACGCGCCGTTCCAGTTGCGGGGCAACTCCTTCACCATGATGGTGCTGAAGGTGCTCGACCCGGTGTCGGCGAACTTCTTCCCGGCGCTGGCCGGCAAGGTGCGCCAGGCCCCAAACTTCTTCCGCCACGCGCCGATCGTGCTGGACTTCGACGAACTGTCGGACGCGGTGGCGTTCGACGTCGCCGCCTTCATCGCCAGGGTGCGCGAGCAGTACCTGCTGCCCATCGGCTTCCACGGCGGCCCGGCCGCGGTGCAGGAGCAGTCGCTGGCCTGCGGGCTGGTGCCGATGCCGACGGGGCGCGCCGCGAAGCTGGAGCTGGCCCGCCCGGTGGACAGCTCGGGCCAGCCGGTGGCGCCGCCGCCGGAGCCGTTGTTCCGCCCCGCCATGGTGGTCACCGAGCCGGTGCGCTCCGGCACGCAGCTCTACGCGCAGGGCACCGACCTGATCATCACCGCGTCGGTCAGCCACGGCGCCGAGGTGCTGGCGGACGGCAACATCCACGTCTACGGCGCGCTGCGCGGGCGTGCGCTGGCCGGCATCTCGGGCGACAACGGCGCCCGCATCTTCTGCCAGAGCCTGGAGGCCGAGGTGGTGTCCATCGCCGGCCTCTACCGCGTCAGCGAGGACCTGGATCCGTCGCTTCTCAAGAAGGCCGTGCAGATCCGACTGGACGACGGCTTTCTGCACATCGCACTGCTGTGATTTGAAACTCTAGCTTCGTAGGAGAGGCTCGTTGGGCAAGATCATCGTCATGACTTCCGGCAAGGGCGGCGTCGGCAAGACGACGTCGTCAGCCGCTTTCGCGACCGGACTCGCCTTGCGCGGCTTCAAGACGGTCGTCATCGATTTCGACGTCGGCCTGCGCAATCTCGACCTGGTGATGGGCTGCGAACGCCGCGTGGTGTTCGACTTCATCAACGTCATCAACGGCGAGGCGAAGCTCAACCAGGCGCTCATCAAGGACAAGCGGGTCGACAACCTGTTCATCCTCCCCACCTCGCAGACGCGCGACAAGGACGCGCTGACCAAGGAGGGGGTTGAGCGCATCCTGAACGAGCTGTGCAAGGAGTTCGACTACATCGTCTGCGACAGCCCGGCCGGCATCGAGCGCGGCGCGCTGATGTCGCTGTACTTCGCCGACCACGCTGTCATCGTCACCAACCCCGAGGTCTCCTCGGTGCGCGACAGCGACCGCATCCTGGGCGTGCTGAACTCCAAGTCCCGCCGCGCCGAGCAGGGCCAGGAGCCGGTCACCCAGCAGCTCCTCCTCACCCGCTACGATCCGGAGCGCGTCGAGAAGGGCGAGATGCTGAAGGTCGACGACGTGCTGGAGATCCTGGCGATCCCGCTCCTGGGCGTGATCCCCGAGAGCCAGGCGGTGCTGCGCGCCTCCAACATCGGCATGCCGGTGATCCTCGACGAGAACTCCAACGCCGGGCAGGCCTATCTGGACGCCGTCGGCCGTTTCCTGGGCGAGGACGTGGAGCACCGTTTCACCACCGTGCAGAAGAAGGGGCTGTTCAGCCGCCTCCTGCGGAGGACTGCATGAGCATCTTCAGCTTCTTCCGGTCCGCCCCCAAGACCTCGGCCGTCCAGGCCAAGGAGCGCCTGCAGATCGTCATGGCGCACGAGCGGGTCGGGCGGTCCGGGCCGGATTACCTGCCGATGCTCCAGCAGGAGCTGCTGGCGGTGATCGCCAAGTACGTGGACATCGACACCAACAAGGTTGAGGTGAAGCTCGACCGCGGCGGCGACTGCTCGACGCTGGAGGTCAACATCGAGCTGCCGGGCCGCGACCAGATCAAGGCGCCGTCGGCAGCCAAGGACTCCGCCCCGTCCAAGCCGGCCAACGGCCTGGGCAAGGACGAGGACGACGAGAAGGCCACGCCGATCAAGTCGGCGGCCAGCGTGCTCACCAACGGCGGCGTGTCGAAGCGCCGCTGATCCGCTTTCTTCCCCCTGTACCGTCGTGGCCGGGCTCGTCCCGGCCATGACGGTATGAGGGCGTCGCACTTCACCGCTTTCCACCGCCGCCTACGCTTCCGTCCGGGTTTACGCCCGGCCCGTCCGGGGGTATTCCTCAGATAAACACGAGGAGGGGATGGGCCGATGTTCGTGGATTGCTCGGACCAGATCGCCGGCAATGAGCCGCGCCTGTCGAACGGCGTCGCAGTGGCCGACGTGGATGGCGACGGCGCGTTCGAGGTCTTCGTCGCCGGCTACGGCACCGCCAACCTCGTGCTCAAGTGGGACGGGAAGACCCTCTCCGACATCGCCGACCCGGTGCTCGCCGACCCGTCGCGCAAGGCGGTGGGCGTCGCCGCCGCCGACATGGACGGCGACGGGCGCGAGGAGATCTACGTCCTCAACGCCGACTGCGGCGGCCAGCAGGACGAGACCTGCGACCGGCTGTTCGCCTGTTTCGGCAAGCGCTGGCTCGACCTGCTGAGCCAGTCGGAGAACGCGTCCGCCGCCAACCGGTTGCCCGGCCGCTCGGTCGCCGCCATCGACCGCGAGGGGCGCGGGCGCTACGGCTTCGTCATCGCCACCGAGGGGGCGCCGTTGCGCCTCTACGAGCTGAGCCGACGCGGCCGGCTGATCGACACGGCGGAGGAGGCGGGCATCGACCTCATCGGCATCGGTCGCGGCCTGCTCGCCGCCCCGCTGCTCGGTGACCGCATGGACATCGTCGCGGTCAACGAGGCCGGTCCCAACTTCCTGTTCCGCAACCTCGGTGACGGCACCTTTGAAGAAATTGCGGGCGAGCGCGGCATCGCCGACTCGCGCAACGCGGCGCGCGGGGTGGCGGTGCTCGACGCCGGCGGCGGCGGGCTGCTCGACCTGCTGGTCGGCAACTGGGAGGGGCCGCACCGGCTCTACCAGCAACGGGCCGGCGGCGGTTTCGTCGATGCGGCGAACGGCGACCTGTCGCTCCCCTCGCGGGTGCGCACGGTGATCGCCGCCGATTTCGACAACGACGGCTACCAGGAGCTGTTCTTCAACAATTTCGGCGAGCCCAACCGGCTGTTCGCCTGGCGCGACGACGCCTGGACCGAGGTGGACCTGGGCGACGCGGCGGAGCCCAAGGGCTTCGGCACCGGCGCTGCGGTGGCCGACCTGGACGGCGACGGGCGCCTCGAACTCATCATCGCGCATGGCGAGGCGGAGGCGCAACCGCTGTCCTTCTACCGCACGCTGCCCAACGCCAACCACTGGCTGCGCGTGCAACCGCTCACCCCCTACGGCGCGCCGGCGCGCGGCGCGCTGATCACCTGCACCGCGCGCGGCCGGCGGCAGACGCGCGTGGTCTGCGCCGGGTCCGGCTATCTCTGCCAGATGGAGCCGGTGGCGCATTTCGGGCTGGGCAGCGCCGACGCGGTGGAGCGGGTGGAGGTGCGCTGGCCCAGCGGCATGGCGGCCATCATCGAGAACCCGCCGGTCGACCGCGTCCTCACCGTGCCGCACCCGCCCGAGTGATTGTGATATTTCAGTTCGGTCATAAATTTTAATCTTTTTTCGACCGCTGGCCCCACTTATTGTGCCCTAGGCCGTGCATTTCCTTTGGAAAAGGCAGCCTGGAGAGATGTTGATTTTGAAACAATGAGTCCCAGGCAACGACCGCGGGACCATCGAGGCATCGCATGGCACGACGCGACGTCCCCCTGACCGGGGTGGAGCGGTTCTTCGAGCCTGACGAGGTGATCGTCAGCAAGACGGACCTGAAGGGGCGCATCACCTACGCCAACCGCGTGTTCCAGCGCGTGGCCGGTTACGGCGAGGAGGAACTCCTCGGCCAGCCGCACTCCATCGTGCGCCATCCGGACATGCCGCGCTGCGTCTTCAAGCTGCTGTGGGACACGCTGGGCGCCGGGCAGGAGATCTTCGCCTACGTCATCAACCGGGCGCGCAACGGCGACCATTACTGGGTCTTCGCGCACGTCACCCCCAGCTACGACGAGTCCGGGCGTGTCATCGGCTATCACTCCAGCCGCCGGGTTCCGGAGCGTTCCGCCATCGAGAAGGTGGTGCCGCTCTACCGCACGCTGCTGGAGATCGAGGACAGGCAGGCCGACCGCAAGCAGGGGATGGAGGCGGCGTTCGCCGCCGTCGTGGCGCTCCTGACGGAGAAGGGGATCGGGTATGACGAATTCGTCTTCTCTCTCTAGGGCGTCGGGGCTGGCGCTGCTGGCCGGCGCGCTGCTGGCGGCGGGCGTGGCGGCCGATCTGGCCGACCTGGGTGGGGCCAACCTGGGTGGAGCGGGGCTGCGGTTGGCGCTGGGCGGCCTGGCGTTGGCGGCTCTGGCCGGTGTGGTGCTGAGCCTGAACCGCGCTGCGCGCGCGGTGCGTGAGGCCGGTGCGGTGTGCCGCTCCGTCGCCCGCGGCGACTTCGAGGCGCGCGTCGTCCACATCCGCGAGGGCGGCGACCTGGGCGAGCTGTTCCACGAGCTGAACGATCTGATCGATCGCACCGACGCCTTCGTGCGCGAGGCGGCGGCGTCGATGAGCCACGTCTCCGCCAACAAGTACTTCCGCCGCATCGTGCTGAAGGGCATGCAGGGCAGCTTCCTGCGTGCCAGCCGCACCATCAACGGCGCCACCGACGCCATGGCGCAGAAGGTCAAGGGCTTCGCCGGAGTGACCGAGCGCTTCGAGGGCCACATCCGACAGGTCTGCGCCGAGGTGGCGAGCACCGCCCACCAGCTGGAGATGTCGGCCCGCACCATGGAGACCGATGCGCAGACCGCCACCGGCAAGGCGTCCTCGGTGGCCGCGGCGGCGGCGCAGACGGGCTCCAGCGTCGGTGGCGTGGCGGCTGCCACCGAGGAGCTGTCGACCTCCATCGGCGAGATCGCCCGTCAGGTCGGGCAGGTCGCCAGCGTCGCCGCAGCAGCGGCCGGCGAAGCGGAGCGCACCAACGGCTTGGTCGGCAACCTGTCGGGCGCGGCGCGCACGGTGGGCGACGTGGTGACGCTGATCAACGACATCGCGTCGCAGACCAACCTGCTGGCGCTCAACGCCACGATCGAAGCCGCCCGCGCGGGCGAAGCGGGCAAGGGCTTCGCCGTGGTGGCGAACGAGGTCAAGCGGCTGGCCGACCAGACCGGTAAGGCGACCGGTGAGATCGCCCAGCAGATCGCCGGCATCCAGTCCTCCACGGAGCAGGCGGTGGGTGCGATCATGGGCATCGGCCGCACCATCCAGTCGATCAACAGCATCGCCGGCGGCATCGCCGACGCCATTGAGCACCAGGGCGGCGCCATCCGCGAGATCGTCCACAACATGGAGCACGCGGCCGCCGGCACCCGCGCGGTGTCCGACGACATCCGCGAGGTCACCGATGCCGCGACGCGGACCAGCGGCGCCGCGCACGAGGTGTTCTCCGCCTCGGAACAGATGACCGCCCAGGCCGACCGCCTGACCCGCGAGGTGCAGGTCTTCCTGGACGAGATCCACAAGGTGGCGTGAGGGCGCGGACGTCGGGCCGCACTTGAAAGAAAACGGGCCGCCCCCTGCGGGGCGGCCCGTCGTGCATGGTGCGAGCGGTCTTCAGCCGCGGATGCTGCCCGGAGTGGAAACGGGCGGCTTGGCGACCGTGTCGGTGGACGGCGCCTGCGGAAGGCTGACGGTCTTGTGGGACGGCCCGCAGTCGGCAACGGCGATCCCCGCCGTCAGCAGAACCGCAACGCCGAACGCCGCAGCGATGACCGGCTTGGCTCCATGAGACATTGGATCACCTCCTTTCCGTTGGTTGAACCGATGGTTCAAGGGTGGCACATCCGCGCGCCGCATGACACTGCGCTGATGGTATAGCCGCGACGGTGCATCCAGCGTCCGCTGCATGGCTACGGGTCGATGCCCATGATTTGGGCGGCCGGCGGTGTCAGCCGGTAAGTTCAGACACGAAACCACAACCGGCGCGCAATGTGATTGCGCGGTGTGGTGTTGTGGGGGCGGCCGCGGCATCGTTTTGGCTGCGCCGTGCGCCTGCGGTGCGCGACCTGCCAATGTTTATGGCAAACCTCTCCGCGATAACTATCAATTTTATTATGGTTATCTTTGTGGCGAATGTTTCAATCTGATAATTATCAAGTATTTGTGTGACAACGTCTGCCGCCCGCCCGCCCTGGCACGGGATTTGATTTGCACTGCACAAACGGTTCCGGGAGAGGGAAAACTTATGAGCGCTGCAGGCAACCCGCTGTTCGACCTGTCCCGCGACGTGCTCGACGTCGCCTCGCGCAAGGTCACGCTGATCGAGGACATCACCCGGCGCACCAAGATGCTGGCCATGAACGCACTGATCGAGGCCGCGCGGGCCGGCGAGGCGGGCCGCGGCTTCGCCGTCGTCGCCAACGAGGTGTCGGAGATCTCCAAGCAGGTCAACGTCGTCACCCGCGACCTGCGCTCGGAGATCGTGGCGCGCGTCGATCACCTGATGAACGCCGGCACCGACATGGTGCGCGAAATGAAGGGCAAGCGGCTCGCCGACCTGTCGCTCAACATGATCGAGATCATCGACCGCAACCTGTACGAACGTTCGTGCGACGTGCGCTGGTGGGCGACCGACAGCGCGGTGGTCAGCTGCGCCGCCGACCCGACCGAAGCGGCGAGGCGGCACGCCTCGCACCGGCTCGGCGTCATCCTGGAATCCTACACCGTCTATCTCGACCTCTGGATCTGCAACAAGGCGGGCGAGGTGATCGCCACCGGCCGGCCGAACATGTACCCCGGCGCCATCGGCGCGCTGGTGACCGACGAGCCGTGGTTCCGCCAGGCGCTGGCCACCCGCGACGGCGGCGAGTTCACGGTGGGCGACGTCGGCCGCAACCGCCGGCTCGACGACCGCGTGGTCGCCACCTACGCCACCGCCATCCGCCGCGGCGGCGAGGCGGGCGGCGAACCGATCGGCGTGCTGGGCATCTTCTTCGACTGGGAGCCGCAGGCCCGCGCCGTCGTCGAGGGTGTGCGGCTTGAGGAGGGCGAGCGCGAGCACAGCCGCTGCCTGCTGGTGGACGCCCGGCACCGGGTGATCGCATCGTCCGACGGACGGGGGCTGCTGTCCGAGGTGGTGCCGCTGCGCACCGAGGGGGGCACCATGGGCCACTACCTGGAGCCCGACGGCCGCCACGTCGCCTTCGCGCTCACTCCCGGCTACGAGACCTACCGCGGGCTGGGCTGGTACGGGGTGATCGTGCAGGGCAAGGGCGCCGGCCTCTCCTGACACGGCGATCTTGATCCGGGGGGTGGGGCGGGTATCTTTCGCTGAACCGTACCGCCGCGAAGGCCCGCCATGCCCCCGACCCGCCGCCTGCTCGTCCGCCGCGAGAGCTTCCCGATCCGCGGTGCCTTCCGGATCTCCCGGGGCTCGAAGACCGCCGCCGAGGTGGTGGTCGCCGAGGTCCGGGACGAGGACGGCTTCGCCGGTCGCGGCGAATGCGTGCCCTACGCCCGCTACGGCGAGAGCGTGGACGCCGTGGTCGGCGAGCTGGAGGCCATGGCCGACCGTGTCGCCGACGGGCTTGGCCGGCTGTCGCTGCGCACCGCCATGAAGCCCGGGGCGGCGCGCAACGCGCTGGACTGTGCGCTGTGGGACCTGGAGGCCAAGCGGACCCGCGTTCCCGCTTGGATCCTCGCCGAGTTGCCGGCCGAGCCCAGGGCGCTCACAACCTGCTTCACGCTGAGCCTGGAGGAGCCGGAGATCATGGCCGCCGCCGCCCGGCAGGCCGCCGCACGGCACGAGTTGCTGAAGATGAAGCTGACCGGCGACGGTGACCTGGAGCGCGTGCACGCGGTGCGCGAGGCGGCGCCCGGGGCGCGGCTGATCGTCGATGCCAACGAGGGCTGGACGCTCGACCACCTTGTCCGCTACGCGCCGGCCTTCGCGACCCTGGGCGTCGAGTTGATCGAGCAGCCGCTGCCGGCCGGCGACGACGAGGCGCTGCGCGGCTATCGCTGCCCGGTGCCGCTGGGCGCCGACGAGTCCTGCCACGGGCTGGCGTCGCTGGAGCGGCTGCGAGGGCTGTACCAGGTCGTCAACATCAAGCTGGACAAGACCGGCGGCCTGACCGAGGCGCTGCTGCTGAAGTCGGCGGCCGAGGCGGCGGGCTTCAAGGTGATGGTCGGCTGCATGGTGGCAACCTCGCTGGCGATGGCGCCGGCGGTGCTGGCCGGGCAGGGGGCGGCGTTCGTCGACCTGGATGGCCCGCTGCTGCTCGCCGAGGACCGCACGCCGGGCCTGCGCTACGACGGTGCCCTGGTCCACCCGCCGGAACCGGAGCTGTGGGGATGAGCGGCAACCTGCTCGACGCGCTGCCAGTCGATTTGCCGGAGGAGCTCTTCACCGTGCTGGCCGAGGCGGACGGCGTGCGGGTGGAGCGGATCGTCTCCAACGGGCAGGCCTCGCCCGAGGGCTTCTGGTACGATCAGGAGTGGGCGGAGCTCGTCCTGCTGGTCGCCGGGGCAGCCGGGCTGGAGATGGAGGGCGAGGCGGTGGGCGTTCTCGTCCCCGGCGACTGGCTGGTCATCCCGGCGCACGCCCGCCACCGGGTCGCCTGGACCGACCCGGACCGGCCGACCGTGTGGCTGGCGGTGCATTACCGGGGGTGACGCTCACCGCCCTTTCCTGCGATAAATCCGCATCCACCCGTTCTCCGACACGTGCAGCAGCTCGTAGCCTTCGGCCAGTTGGTCGAGCGTCAGGTTGGCGCGCTCGGCGGCGGCGCGCTCGGGCGTCAGGCCCCACACCAGCGCGTAGTCCACCTGGATGTCGCTGCGCGTGCCGGCCATCAGGAATTCGTCGGACGGTGGCGCCTCGGGAAAGGCGCCATTGCCGCGCACGTGCAGGTACGGGTCGTTCCAATAGCGGTACTTGACCGGGAAGTTGGGCGTCGACGCCTGGTAGAGGTTCAGGTCCACCACCGGCCGGTCGGCCACGAAACGCGACTGCGGATGGCCGATGAAGTTCATGCGGAAGCTCTCGTGCCGCCCGTCCGGGCTGTGGTTCCAGCCGGTGAAGTCGAGCAGCAGCATGGTGCTGCCCGGCTCCAGGTAGTTTGCCGCCGTCTCGAACTCCGCCACGTAGCGGCTGTGCAGGTGGTTGTAGACCAGGTTGATCGCCAGCAGCCCGGCCGCCGCCACCCCGGCCACAGCGACCGTCGCCCGGCGCAGCGCCGGCCAGTCGGTGGTCGCGGCCAGCCACAGCATGACCAGCAGGTACGGATAGATCTGGATGCGCTGCACCGCCAGCCCGCCGCCGGACGTGTTGTTCGGGATGACGTAGCTGAACAGCGTCACGCCCACGGCGCCCAGCAGCAGCCCGTCTGCCGCCGTCCAACCGCCGCCGCGCCGCCGCCACAACAGCAGCCCCGCCGCGACGAAGGGCAGCAGCGCCAGCGGCGTGGTGAACAGCCCCTCCCACCGCGTGTGCGACAGCAGCGGGTTGCCGTACAGCAGCATCTTGGTGCGGTACCACGGGTCGGGGCCGTAGCCGACCTCCTGCCCGGCGTTGCGCAGCACGAACGCCGCGGTCAGCGCCAGCACCGGCAACAGCGCTGCGGCGCTCGCCAGCACCGGCGGCCACGCCCGCGCCCCCTCGCGCCACAGCCGCCAGACGCCCATCGCGCCCAGCACCAGCACCAGCACGATCACCGACGTGATGTGCGCGAAGTAGGTGCCCACCGCCAGCAGCGCCAGGACGGCGGTGTGCTTCGGCGTCAGGTTGTCGCGGTGGCGCAGCGTGTAGCCCAAGGCCACGAACAGCCACGGCAGGCTGAAGACGAAGTTGTAGAGCCCCAGGTTGAGCGGCCAGGAGAACACGAAGGGCAGGGCGAACCACGACAGCGGCGCGTTCTCCGGCCGCAGCGCGGTGATCGCGTAGCGGAAGGCGAAGGGCAGACCGATGACGTAGCCGGTCAGCAGCGCCTTCTCGGCCGTGTGCGGCTCGAACACCTGAAGCAGGAGCGCCAGGATCGGGTAGATGAACCAGTTCGGCTCGGTCTGCAGGTTCAGCTCGAAATAGCGGGCCAGCACCGGGTGGGCCGTGCCGTCCATCAGCGCGGTCAGCAGGTGCGCCATGGCGATGTGCACGCCGCCGTCGGCGAAGCTGAGGCGCGGGATGCTCCACAGCGCCAGCACCAGCGCCAGGACGGAGCCGTTGAACAGCATCCGCTCACGCGAGCGTGCGATGGCAAGGCCGAGCGCCAACCCGGTCTCCGATGGCAACGAGGCTTCGTTCTGCTGCGCCAATGCCTCTCTCCTCGCTCGGGTGATCCCTGGACGCGCTGCACAACAGCGTTCGGGATCGGCGAGTCTCCTTCGCTCTCCCTCAGGAGGGCGGGAGTCCACGTTCGGAATGCGTCGGGGCGCTTTCGGGGATGCCCGGGGAAACGGTCCGTACCCCCGTCGGGGGATGGGCGCCCCGCGGAAAGGGCGCATGTTGCTGCGTCGCAGCGACGGGGAGCCTTGCCGCATGGCGCACGGGCGCGAACGGGTGTTGACGGAGATCGTGCTGATTGCGGCGTGCGGGCTTCTGCTCGGCTTGCCGGCGCTGTTGCTCAACGGGTTTCCGCTGCTGTTCGACGACAGCCCCGGCTATTTCGAGCCGGCCTTCCACCTGCTGCACCCGCACGCCTCGCCGGCGTGGCTGAGCCCGCCGGAACCGGCCGCGGGCGTGCCGTTCTCGGACAACGTCTTCTTCCTGCGGCCGTTCCCCTACGCGGTCTTCCTGCTGCCGTTCGCCGGTGACTGGGGGATCTGGCTGATCCCGGTGGCGCAGGGCACGCTGGCGGCGCTGGTGATCCGCCGGGCGCTGGAGGCCGCCGGGTTGGCGCCGCGGCCGCTCGCCTTCGCCGGGGTGATCCTGGCGCTGGCGCTGCTGACCAGCCTGCCGGTGCACGCCGGCCATGTCATGCCGGACGTGTTCACCGGCCTGCTGATCCTCGCCGCCGGAGCCACCGTGCTCGGCTGGGCGGAGCGAGGATGGCCCGGGCGGCTGTGGGACGGCGCGCTGCTGGCTTTCCTGACGGCGGTGCACCTCAGCCATGTCGCCATCCTCGCCGGGCTGATCGTGGTGCTGGGCGGGGTGGCGCTGGTGCGGCGGCGGGGTGTCGCGGCGGTGGCGCTCGGGCTTGGGGCGCCGCTGGCGCTGGCGGTGGCGGCGCTGATGACCGCCAATCTGGTGCTGGCCGGGCGGGCGGTGCTGTCGGAAAGCTCACCGGTGTTCCTGCTGGCGCGGCTGATCGGCGACGGGCCGGCGCGCGATTACCTCGCCGAAGCCTGCCCGGAGCGCGGCTACCTGCTGTGCGGCAGGCTCGACGACCTGGGACGCGCGGCGCCGGGCTACCCGGTGTCGGACTATTTCCTCTGGCACCGGCAAGGCGCCCGGCACGCCTTCGGCGATACGCCGCGCTTCCTGGCCGAGGCGTCGGAGATCGTTCGGGAGACGGTGCGGACCCGGCCGCTGGACGTCCTCGGCCATGTCGTCGCAAACGGCGCGCGGCAACTCGCCCGCGCCGGTCTCGATCCGACGCTGAACGCGCCGGTGAAGCCGTGGACGCGGCAGTTCGTCAGCCGCTTCGGTGCTCCGGTGTACCAGGCGTTCCTGGGCTCCCGGCAGTTCCGGCAGGCCCTGCCGCTGGACGCGCTGAACGCGGTGCAGGCGGCGGTGCTGGGCGTCGCCGGGGCGGCGCTGGTCGGGCTGGGGTTGGCGCGCGGCCGGCGGCTCGGCGGGCGGTTGCGCGGGCTGTTCGGCGTGGTGCTGCTGGGGCTCGTGCTGAACGCGGGCGTCGCCGGGGGGCTGTCGGCGGTGCACGACCGCTACCAGAACCGGGTGGTGTGGCTGCTGCCGCTGGCGGCGATGGCGGCGGGCATCGCGATCGCGCGGCGCCTGGACGCCGCGCCGGCCCTCACTCCGGCGGCACGCTGCGCGGAAAGCGGATGACGAAGGTGGTGCCGCGGCCCGGCTCGCTCTCCAGGGCGATGCGGCCTTTCAGGCGCTGGGTCACCAGGTTGAACACGATGTGCAGGCCGAGGCCGGTGCTGCCCCGGCCGCGGGCGGTGGTGAAGAACGGCTCGAACACGCGGTCGCGCAGCCCGGGCGGGACTCCCTTGCCGTCGTCGGCGAAGCGCAGTTCCACCCGATCACCCTCCGCCCGCACCCTCACCGACAGCCGGCCGCCCTGGCCCGGCTCGTAGGCGTGCAGGATCGAGTTCATGGCAAGGTTGGTGAGCAACTGCCCGAAGGCGCCGGGGTAGCCCTCGACCACGACGTCGTCCGGGCAATCGACGGCGACCTCCAGCCTCGCCTTGCGCAGGCTGACCGACAGGCTCTGCATCACCTCGCCGATGTAGGCGGCCAGAGGGAAGGCGCGGTGGTCCTCGCTGGTCTGGTCCACGGCGACCTGCTTGAAGCTGCTGATCAGCCGGGCGGCGCGGTCCAGGTTGGCCTGCACGCTGGCTGTCACCTCGGTGGCGGTGTGCAGGTAGTCGTCGAAATCGGCGCGGCGGATCGGGCCGGCGGCGACGCGCTCCGCCATCGCCTGCGTGCGGTCGGCGAGCAGCGACGACGCCGTCACTGCGACCCCGAGCGGAGAGTTGATCTCGTGCGCCACGCCCGCAACCAGCGAGCCCAGCGCCACCATCTTCTCGGTCTGCACCAGATGGCTCTGCGCGGTGCGCAGGTCGGTGATGGTGCGGTCCAGGCTCTCGACGGCGCGGAAGATGGTGTCCATCTCCACAGTGCCGCCGGGCGGCAGGCGCACGCCGCGCTCGCCGTCGTTGATGGCCGTCAGCGCCCGCGCGGCGCGCTGCACCGGGCGCACGATGTGCCGGCGCGCCAGCCACACCGCCAGCGCCAGCAGCGCGAACACCGCCACGAAGCCGGCCGACAGCACCGCCGACACGCCCTGAGCGGTATCGCGAATCTCGGCGAAGCGGCCGGCGGTGAGCAGCGAGACGTCCACGGACAGCCGGTCGGCGGTGACGTCCAGCACCGCGATGGTCTCCTGCCAGGTCGCCTCCGCCCGCTCGTCGAGCGCCTCCGCCTCATGTCGCAGCGCCGCGGCGGCCTCGGTGCCGATGTCGGCGTGCGCCGCCGCGGCGTCGGCGCGCAAGCGGCCGGCCTCGTCCTGCAACGCGCTGACCCGCCGCAGCACGCCGTAGGCCTCGGTCACCTGCCGGCTGAGCGCCGCATCGACCAGGAAGGACGGGTGGTAGGCCAGCGCCTGCGCCGACAGCAGCGCCTCGCGCCGTTGGCGCGGCTGCTCGGCGTTGACGGTGACGGCGCCGTAGCGCTTGAAGCGCTCCAGGTTCACCGCGGCGCGCTGGCGTTCCAGGATCATCGGGGCGACGCGGTCGTGCGCGTCCTGCGCCGCCGTCTGCATGGCGCGCTGCTGGTGCGCGATGACCAGGAACAGCGCCCCCACCACGGCCAGCATCAGAACGCTGGCCGCCAGGATCAGCGGGCCCAGGCGAATCGGGCGGCGCGTCGGGATCCGGATGGCGGGGAGGGCGTCGGTGGGCGCGTCGGCCAAGGGTCGGGTGCCTCAGTAGACGTCGAAGGGGAAGTAGCGCCGGTTGACCTCCTGGTAGGAGCCGTCGGCGCGGATGGCGGCGATGGCGTTGTCCACCGCGGTCTTCAGGTCGGGTCGGCCCTTGGTCACGACGATGTGCACCGTGCCACCGAGCCCGTCGCCCACCAGCGGCGTGCCGATGGTGGAGAAGGGCTTGCCCTCCTCCGACATCAGGAAGCCGAGGGCGGCCAGCGTCGGCACCAGGGCCAGATCGGCCCGGCGGTCGCGCAGGGCGTCCCAGACGCCGCTCAGGTTCGGCGCCTCGACCAGCGCCGCCAGCGTGCCGGCGATGCGCGCGGCGTAGGCATGCTGGCGCGAGCCGCCGTTCACCGCGACGCGGCGCCCGGCCAGCGCCTGCGGCACCGCCCGGTCAGTTTCCGCCGCCGGGCCGACGAGGCTGGAACTGGAGCGCCAGTAGGGAGCGGAGAACGCCACCCGCGCCTCGCGCTCCGGCGAGCGCAGGAAGTTGCTGAGGCCGACGTCGTACCGGCCGGACGCCACCGCCTCCAGCACGTCCTGGAACGGCACCTCGTCGAACCGGCAGGCGGCGGCCATGGCGCGGCACAGCGCCCGCATGATGTCGACGTTGAAGCCGGTGAGCGCGCCGTCCGGCCCGCGGTGGCTGAAGGGCGGCGCCCCCTCCGCGACCGCGACGCGGATCGTCGGGCCGGCCTGGACCGGCGCCGCCGCGAGCACGACGGCGAGCAGCGCGGCCCACAGGCGCCGCCCCATAGGTCCCAGGCCGATCCGCCCGAGAGTCCGCCGCATGCCCTGGTTTCCTCCAATCGAACCACCAGCTAAGGAAAGCAATCGAGCTTCGTCAATGCGGCGTTCATCGGGATGCGGCCGTTACCGATGGTTGGGGCAGGGAATGGCTTTGCTCTTCCACCGCGTCTCCGCCAAGGGAAGATCGGTACGTTCTGTAAAATCACGCGCAAGCGGATCCCGGCCCTTTGCCTGCATTGTCTTGACGGCACCAAGGACGTGTCGCTAGCACACTGTTAACACAGCTGCGGCTATACTTCGCGGGAGCCGCGCTGTTCGCGGCGAGGAACGATCGGGCGTGTCGGACATGGTGGATGCGGCGGCGGATTCGGTGGGCGACGCGGCGGGCGGGATGCCCGGCCGCAGCGTCGGCGACATCGCGTCGCGCGAGCTGCTGTCGTGCGCGCCGGACACGCCGGTCGGCGACGCCGCGCAACGCATGGCCGAGGCGCACCTCAGCTCCATCCTCGTCGTCGAGGACGGCCGCGCCGTCGGCATCTGGACCGAGCGCGACGCGCTGTCCATCGACTTCTCCAGCCCCGCCGGATTCGAGCGGCCGATCCGCGAGGCGATGGCCAGTCCGGTGCGCACCATCGCGGCGTCGGCCAGCGTGGGCGAGGCCGGCCTGAGCTTCAAGAACGAGCGGGTGCGCCACCTGCTGGTGACAGACGACGCTGGGCGGCCGCTCGGCATGCTCAGCCAGACCGACATCGTGCTGAACCACGGGGTCGAGCAGTACCTGACGCTGCGCGACGTGCGCTCGGTGATGACGCGGGAGGCGACGCTGCTGCCGCCGGGGATCCCTCTGGCCGAGGCGGCGCGGCGGATGCACGCGGCCGGCACCGACGCCGCCATCGTGCTGGAGGACGCCGACCAGGGCGCCGGCATGCTGACCGAGCGCGACCTCGTCCGCCTCGCCGCGGCACGCTGGCACGCTGGCACGGTCGGAGCCGTGGCGAGCCGGCCGTTGGTCTCGGTGAAGGCCAACGCGCCGCTGCTGACCGCGCGCAACCTGTTCGCCAAGCACGGGATCCGCCATCTGGCGGTGCGCGACGAGGGCGGCGGCTTCGTCGGCCTGCTGTCCTTCGCCGACATCCTGACGACGCTGCAATACGAGTACATCGCCCAACTCAACGCCACGCTGCGCGAGCGGGACGAGGCGCTGATGCGCTCGCATCAGGACCTGTTCCTGGCCCGGCAGGTGATCGAGGCGTCGCTGGAGGGCGTCATCATCGTCGAGGCCGGCGGCGTGATCGAGTACGTCAACCCTGCCTTCACCCGCCTGACCGGCTGGTCGGCGGAGGAGGCGCTGGGCCGGAGCCCGAGCATCCTGAAGTCCGGCCTGCACGACGAGGCCTTCTACGACCGGATGTGGCAGGAGCTGACCGACCGCGGCCACTGGCAGGGCGAGATCTGGAACCGCCGCAAGAACGGCGAGCTGTACGCCGAGTGGCTGAGCATCAACACCATCCGCGACGCCGCGGGACGCATCACCAAGTACGCCGCCATCTTCTCGGATATCACCAAGCGCAAGCGCTACGAGGAGGAGGTGAAGAACCTCGCCTACTTCGACAGCCTGACCGGGCTGCCGAACCGCCGGCTGCTGATGGACCGGCTGGGGCAGGCGATCGCCAACGCGCACCGGCACGGCACGCCGCTGGCGGTGATGTTCCTCGACCTCGACCTGTTCAAGCGCATCAACGACACGCTGGGCCACGACGCCGGCGACCGCGTGCTGGCGGAGATGGCCCGCCGCCTGTCCGCCTGCGTCCGCGAGGGCGACACGGTGGCCCGCATCGCCGGCGACGAGTTCGTGCTGGTGCTCTCCGAGCTGGCCGACCCGGCCGAGGCCGCCAAGGTGGCGGAGCGCGCGATCGAGGCCATACAGCGCCCGGTGGAGATCGGCACGCGGCGGGTCAACGTCACCACCAGCGTCGGCATCGCCGTCTACCCGGAGGACGGCGACAGCCCCGAGACGCTGCTCAAGTGCGCCGACCTCGCCATGTACCAGGCCAAGCAGGGCGGGCGGAATGGCTTCCAGGTCTACTCGCCGCAGCTCAACGCGCGCAGCCACGAACTGCTGGTCGCCGAAAGCCGGCTGCGCGCCGCGCTGGAGAACCGGGAGTTCGCGCTGGCCTATCAGGTCAAGGTGGACATGACGTCCGGCCGGATGATCGGCGCCGAGGCGCTGATCCGCTGGAACCACCCGGAGATGGGCGTGCTGCTGCCGGGGGCCTTCCTGCCGACGGCCGAGCGCATGGGCCTGATGCCGGCCATCGGAGAATGGGTGCTGAGCGAGGCGTGCCGGCAGAACCGGGGCTGGCAGGACCGCGGCCTGCCGCCGATCCGCATGTCGGTCAACGTCTCCCCGTGGCAGTTCGCCACCGCCGAGCTGGTGGACGTGGTTGGCCGCGTGCTGGCCGACACCGGGCTGGCGCCGCAGCACCTGGAGATCGAGCTGACCGAGGCGGCGCTGCTCGACCACCCGGCCGAGGTGGCGGACGACGTCGAGCGGCTGCACCGGCTGGGTGTGGCGGTGTCGATCGACGATTTCGGCACCCGCCATTCCTGCATCAGCGCGCTGCGCCGGTTGCCGATCCACGCGCTGAAGATCGACCGCAGCTTCATCGCCGGCCTGCGCGGCACCGCCCAGGACGGCGAGCTGGTGCGCGCCATCATCGGCCTGTGCCACGCGCTGGGCATGCGCGCGGTGGCCGAGGGCGTGGAGACGGTGGAGCAGGTGAAGGTGCTGCAGCAGGCCAATTGCGACGAGATCCAGGGCCATCTGGTCAGCCGCGCCGTGTCGCCCGCGGATTTGGAGACCCTGTTCAACCAGGACCTGCTGCCGGCGGAGTAATCAGTCCTCCGCCTCCCCCTCGCGCTCCGCCGCCGCGGTCTCCTTCTCCACCAGATCCAGGATCCGCCGCAGCGCCGGGCCGCTGAGCGGGCTGTCCATGCTCAGGTCATGCGCCCACTTGCGCAGGTGGCCGATGGTGCGGCGCTTGGCGATGTGGTCGGCGTCGCCGGGGGCCTCGCGCTCGACCCAGGGGCCCTTGTAGAAGCCGCCCTTGAAGTGCCACTGCCGCTTGCCGTCGGCGCGCCACAGCGAGCCGTCGGACAGCTCCATGCAGCGGCCCTCGCTCTTGAAGCCCTCGACGCGGGCGAGGCTCTGCGGGCCCTTCTCGCCGGTGTGGATGGTGACGCGGTCGCCGCGCTTGAACGGGGTTTCCAGGGGTCGGCGTTTGCTGTCGTCGTTCATGGTGTCTTCTCGGATGGAACGGGCCGCAGTGTGGCGCGAAGCGGCGCAAGAAGAAACCCTTGCGCGGACTCGTGCCCGCCGACTACCAAGCCCCGGTCCTTTACACCAGCCCTTTTCAGGAGAAGTCCATGTCGATCCAGCGCTTCCACGGCGGCCCGCGCATGAGCCAGATGGTCGTCCACAACGACACCGTCTATCTCGCCGGCCAGGTCGCCAACACCCCGAGCCCCGACGTCGAGGCGCAGACTCGCGAGATCCTGGGCCAGATCGATGCCCTCCTGGCCGAGGCCGGCACCTCCAAGAGCAAGATCCTCTCGGCCACCATCTATCTGGTCGACATCGCCACCTTCGGCGCCATGAACAAGGCTTGGGAGGCCTGGGTCGAGCCCGGCAACACCCCGGCCCGCGCGACCGTCGAGGCCCGGCTGGCGGCCCCGGAATACCTCGTCGAGATCCAGGTGATTGCCGCCAAGTGAGAGCTCCAGGCAAGCGTTCTATGACCTTGGTCTAATCTCTGCGGCGGGGCGCCGCAGGCGGATGTGCACAGGTTGCCAGGACGTTCGCTTGACTCTTCCCGCCGGCCCCGGCAACCGCGATCCTGCTGCCCTCGCGACGGGCGGCGCTAGGAAAATCAAGGTTTCCGGGGCCGAATGAGGGTGCCTAATTTGTGGGCAGGGGCGTCACGGGCCTGTCATCTCCGGGGTGCCGCGGCGTTGCCCTCAGATTCGCCCACAAGCTTATCCACATTTTCTGGGGATATCCGAAAGAACAGGGTGTCTTCTACCACCTCGGCCCTACGCCGTTGAGACGGCGCACCAGCCCCTCCAACCGCATCCGCTGGACTCCGCGCCACAGCGTGGTGCGCACCGTCCCCGGCAGGAAGTCGAGGCGGCGTCCCAGCCCGGCGCCACGCGTCCGCGCCGCGACCGCCGCCGCGTCGTAGGGGGCGCGGCCCACCTCGATGACGCGCCGCCCGGTGTCCAGCAGCAGGAAGGTGGCGCGCGTCTCCTCGTTGCGCGGCTCGCCGATGGTGCCGGGATTGACAAGGTAGCGGCAGCCGTCGCGCAACGGGAGCTCGTCGCCTTCGCCGGTCAACTCGCGCTCCGTGCCGTCCGCGCCGATCTCATAGACGCCCAGCCGGTGCGTGTGGCCGAAGGCGCAGACCCGCGCGCCGGAGGGGTGCGCCGCCAGCGCGTCGGCGCTCATCCGCCGCCGCTCGGGCGTGTTGAGGCGCAGCAACTCGCAGCCTTCGTCCACGTGCAGGGCGCCGTGCACCGCCACCAGATGGCCGCCGACCGCCGCCTTGAGCGGCAGGGCGCGCAGGAAGGCCAGCGACTCGGCCTCGATCCGCCGCCGGGTCCAGGCGATGGCGCGGATGGCGGTGTTGCTGAAGCCCTCCACCGGGATCTGCCCGGTGACCGCGCGGTCGTGGTTGCCGGCGACGCACAGCGCGCCCGCGTCGCGCAGCAGGGCGATGCACTCCGCCACGTCGGTGTTGTAGCCGACGATGTCGCCCAGGCAGACGACGCGGTCGGCGCCGCGCGCGCGGATCGCGTCCAGCGCGGCGCGCAGCGCCGGGCCGTTGGCGTGGATGTCCGACAGGATCCCGATCTTCATGGTGCCCCACTATCGTCCGGCGGCCGGCGGTCGGCACGGGTGGATCGGGGTTAGCCGCGCGCTCCGTCGGGGAGCACCGGATGGAGGTGCTCGACCGCGAAGCCGAAACGCTCGGCCAGCAGCTGCGCCACGCGCAGGCGGTGGCAGACGTGCGGGTCGGCCTCGACGCACAGCAGGCAGGCGGGCTCCTCGCGGGCGATGGCCGCGGCGCGTTGCAGGTCGGCCTCAGCCTCCGGGGTCTCCATGCGGCGCTCGACGATGGCCCAGAAGCGCTCGTGGTCGTGCATCCGCCCGGCCATGCGGCCCTCGGCCGGGGTGCCCAGGCCCTTGAGGTGGACGTAGCCGATCCCCGCCTCGGCCAGTCCCGCGCGCAGCGGGCTCTTGGAAAAGCCGGCGCGGCGGGACAGCGGCAGCTCGCGCACGTCCAGCAGGGTCCGCACGCCCGCCGCGCGCAGGGCGGCGATCACGGAGTCCTGCGACGCCTTCTCGTATCCGATGGTCCAGATGGTGGGCGTGTCGGTCATGACCCAGAGCTTGGCGCGCGACCCGGCGGTGTCAACGTGTCCCGACACCTGTCCTGCGGCGCAGACACCCTGCGCCCCGGCATCCGGGCGGCCTCGCCGGGATTCCGCGGGTTTGAGGCGAATACCCGAGTGTGGCACATGGTTTGCTCTCCCAACCAAGCAATGAAGAACGCAAAGGGAGGAAGTCACCCATGGACGGTTCGTCGAGCCTCGCCTTGGACCATGTCGGCCGCATCGCCGACGCCGCGGGCGGCGTGTCGGTGGAGATCGCCGAGATCACCGGGCGCATCGAGGACATCTCCGCGCGCATGGACCGCAGCGCCGCGACGCTGGGCGACCTGCACGCGGCGTCCATCGCCATGGCGGCGGCCGGCGGGCGCATCGCCGGCTCGGCCGGCGTGACCGTGCAGGAGGTGCGGCAGGGCCGCGCCGAGGTCGACCGCTCGCAGGGCACGCTGGCGCAGGCGCTGGGCGAGATCCAGGCGCTGGTCGGCACCGTCGGCGACATCGAGAGCGGCCTGGGCGACCTGCGCGAGGCGTTGCAGGCGGTCGGCAAAGTGGCCAAGGCGATCGCCGCCATCGCCAAGCAGACCAACCTGCTGGCGCTCAACGCCACCATCGAGGCCGCGCGGGCGGGGGAGGCCGGGCGCGGCTTCGCCGTGGTGGCCGGCGAGGTGAAGGCGCTGTCGCGCAAGACCGCCGAGGCGACCACCGAGATCGAGGGCACGCTGCGCGTCCTCGACAGCCGGGTGAACGCGCTGCTCGACCACGGGGCGGCGGGAGCGCGCCGCGCCGCCGGCGTGCGCGACGGCGCCGACCGTATCGCCGGGGTGTTCGCCGCGGTCGGCGGCGCCATGGCCCGGATCGACGGCGAGGCGGGGCGAATCGACGCGGACGCCGTGGGCATCCACGACCACTGCCGCGATATGGAAGGCCGGCTGGCGCAGATCGCCGCCGACGTCGCCTCCTCCAGCGAGGACCTCGCCCGCGCCAAGGGGCAGGCGGCGTCGCTGCTGACGCTCGGCGAGGGGTTGATCGAGGCGACCGCGGCCATGGGCATCAAGACGGCGGACACCCTTTTCGTCTGCCGCGCGCAGGACGCCGCCGCCCGCCTGTCCTCCGCGTTCGAGGCGGCGCTGGAGCGCGGCGAGCTGAGCGAGGCCGACCTGTTCGACGAGGATTACCGGCCGATCCCCGGCACCAATCCGGTGCAGTACCGCACGCGCTTCACCGACTTCACCGACCGCGTGGTGCCGCCCATCGCCGAGCCGGCCTTCGCCGCCGACCCGCGCACCGTGTCCTGCGCGCCGGTGGACCGCAACGGCTACCTGCCGACGCACAACGCCAGGTACGCGGCGCCGCAGCGTCCGGGCGACGTCGCCTGGAACACGGCGAACTGCCGCAACCGGCGCCTGTTCAACGACCGCACCGGGCTGGCCTCGGCGCGCACGACGAAGCCGTTCCTGCTGCAGACCTACCGCCGCGACATGGGCGGCGGGCAGTTCGTCACCATCAAGGAGGTCGCCGCGCCGATCCGCGTCCGCGGCCGGCATTGGGGCGCGGTAAGGTTGAACTACCGGCATGCGTGAGGAGGAGGGGGGTGCTCGCATCGGGCCCCCACCCAACCCTCCCCCACTTCGTGGGGGAGCGCCTCATCTCCTTCCCCCGCGAAGTGGGGGAAGGCCGGGATGGGAGCCCGACGCGAGCGCTTTGACGATCACTCCACCAACCGCTTGCGAGTTTTCGGCACGCCCTGGTCAGGCCCGAACAGTGGGCATGGCGTCGCCCCGCGCACTTCGAAGCCGGAGTTGCGGGGGTAGCGCGTCATCACGCGCTCCAGCGCCTCGCCTTGGCCGGACGCGGCGACGATTTGCGTCCGCTCGCCGGTCCAGGGCGCCGGGCCGCCGGGAGCGTCGGAACGGCGCACCACCGTCACCGACCACAGCGAACCAGGGCGCGGTTCCAGCCGGTCGAAGACGTGGAAACGCTCGACCGGCGCCTCGCGCGCGATCTCCAGGGCCTGCTGCGCGGCGCGTACCTCGGTCTGCGCCTGCTCCAGCCGGCCGTCGAGGCCGGCGTGGCGCTGCTCGGCGTCGTTGCGGGCGCGCAGCGCCTCCTGGAGCGCCTGGCCGGCGGTGACCAGCACCGCCTCGTCGGCGGCCAGCGCCCTGCGCGCGGTCTCGAACTGCCGGCGCGCCATCCGGCCGACCACGATGCTGATCACCAGAAGCCCCACGGCGGCGTAGGCGAGGAAGACGCTCATGCGGCCACCAGCGAGGGGTCGGCAATGAAGCCGTCCGGCGTCTTCGGGGCGGTCATGGGCTGGATAGGCGCGGCCCGTTCGGTCACCCGCTCGATGGCGCCGGCCAGCACGCCGGAGCGGGCGGGGAAGGCGCGCAGCAACTGGGCGTGTGCCTGCTCCGGCGTGTCGGCCCAGACGTGGGCGACGTTCTTGCGCTGCCAGATGTCGCGGGAAAAGACGACGTGACGCTGGTCGAGGCGGGCGAAGTCCGGCACCGTGCGCAGCACGCAACGGAACGGCGCCGGGCGGCCGTCCGGCGCGCCGAGGTCGTGCACCAACTCCACCCGGTCGGCCTCGACGGTGCGCAGCAGGGAAGCCAGGCGCTGCACCTCGGCGGCGAAATGCGCCAGTTGCGCCTGCCCGCGCTCAATGGCGGCGTCGATCTGGCCAGCGCGTTCCCGTGCCCGCTCGGTTTCCGAGCGTAGAGCCTCGATGCGTTTCTGCACCAGCGCCCGGCGGGCCGACAGCAGGCCCAGGCGCGACACCTCCATCACCACCATGCCGCCCAGCGCGCCGATTCCCAGCAGCACGAGGAGGATGGCTGGGATGGCTTCGGTGCTCATGCGGTTCCCGCCTGACAGTCCGCGTGCAGCGCGCCGCGCACCGAGGCGAGCAGGTGGTCGTGCTCGCGCTCGCGCCAGTTGGCGGCGTACCACGCCGGCATCGCCTCCAGCACCGCCAGCAGCGTGTCGAGGTCGCGCACGTCCAGCGGCCGCAGCCGCTCCGCCGGCACGCCGGCGAGGCGCGCGCGCTCGGCGTTGGCAGCGTCCAGCATCGTCTCCAGAAGTGGCGGGGTACTGCGCGCCGTGCGTAGCGCGATCACCGAACGGCGGCGCAGCGTTTCCGCCCAGCGCTCCGCCTCCTCCGACTCAAGGATGCGGTCGAGCGGGACGCGGCGGGCGCGCTCGGACACCCGCTCCTGCACGTCGGCCACCAGTTCCGCCATGTGCGGGGCCAGCACCGACCACCACGCCGCGGCGTCGGTGGCGTTCACCGTGCCGGGCAGCGGGCGGCCGCTGGCCGGGCCGAGGTGGTCGCGCACCAGCACCGGCTCCAGCCACGAGGTCCACAGCCGGCGGGCATGCTCGCGCCGGCCGCCGTTCAGCAGCTCCAGCACCACGGACATCAGACGGGAGGCCAGTTGGCCGTTGCGCGGCGGCGTGCTGGACATGCGGTCGAAGATGCGCAGGACGGTGGGGCGGTCGAGATGGCGCAGCAGTTCCCGCACCGTTTCGACCCGCATGGCCATCAGACTTTCGATGTTTTCCATGGCGTCCGGCCCCGCCCCCCTTTTCTATGGCTTAGCGTAAGGGGTGCAGTGCACCAGGCTCCACCGATCAAATGCGACCGTATGCGTCACGATGTGTCGATACCTAAGCATTCCCGAAAAATCGCCTTTGACCGGATCGGTGTGCAGTGCTTCCCTGCTGTCACGGACGTGGTGCGCGGAGCGGCGGCGGATGGCCATCGAGGATCCCCTGTTTTTCGACGACGAGGTGGCCGATCTCGCGGTGTCCGGGCGGCCGGCGGCGCCGCCGTGGCCGGTGCTGGTCGTCGATGACGATCCTCAGGTGCACCAGATGACGTCGGTCCTGCTGCGCGACTTCGAGTTCGACGGGCGGCCGTTCGAGATGGTGAAGGCGCTGTCGGCGGCCGACGCCCGCGCCGTGCTGGCCGAGCGGCCGGACATCCCGGTGGCGCTGCTCGACGTGGTGATGGAGACCGACGACGCCGGTCTGCAACTGGTGCGCCACATCCGCGAGGAGCTGGGCAACGCCCGCATGCGCATCATCCTGCGCACCGGCCAGCCCGGACAGGCGCCCGAGCGCGACGTGGTGGTCGCCTACGACGTCAACGACTACAAGGCCAAGAGCGAGCTGACGGCGCAGAAGCTGTTCACCGCGCTGGTCGGCGCGCTGCGCTCCTGGCGCGACATCGTCACCATCGAGCGGCACCGCCAGGGGCTGGAGCGCATCGTCAACGCCACGCCGCCGCTGTTCGAGACGCGTTCGATGCGCACGCTGGTCGAGCGGCTGGTCGAGCAGCTCGGCCGGGTGGTCGACAACGCCGGCGGCTCGGTGGTCGCGTGCCGGCCGGCCGAGCGCGGCGACGGACTGCGGGTGCTGACCGTGGTCGCCGGCAGCGGGCGCGGCGCCGCCGCTATCGGCCAGCCGGCCGAGGTCGCCCTGCCGCCGGACCTCGCCGCCGCGGTGGCCGAGGCCTTCGCGACGGAGCGCAGCGTTTTCGGGGCTGAGCGCTGCGTGCTGATGTTCCGCACGTTGGAGCACGGCGCCACCGCCTTCGTCCTGGAGCGGCCGGAGCCCTACGGCGAGGACGACCACCGGCTGCTGGAGCTGTTCTGCGCCCGCGTCGCCATCGGCTTCGACAACGTCTGCCTCTACGAGGACCTGCTGGCGCTGAACCGCTCGCTGGAGCAGCGCGTGACCGAGCGGACGGCCGAGCTGGCCGCCAACCAGAAGGCGCTGCTCGCCGCCAAGGAGCGGGTGGAGCGCGCGCTGGAACGCGAACTGGAGGCCAAGGCGCAGCAGCGTCAGTTCCTCACCATGGTGTCGCACGAGTTCCGCACGCCGCTGGCGGTGATCGACAGCGCCGCGCAGCTGCTGGCGTTGCGGGTCGAGAGCGGGGAGACGGCGCGGCTGGAGCGGCTGGGCGTCATCCGCACCGCCGTGCAGCGGCTGACCGGGCTGATCGACTCCTATCTGACCGACGAGCGGCTGCAGGCCGGCAACCTGACTCTGGACCGCCGGCCGGTGGACCTCGCCGCCCTCGTCCAGACCACCGCGGCGATGCACCGCGCCGCGCATCCGGAAAGCACCATCACGCTGGACGTGGCGGAGCTGCCGGGATCGGTGTCGGGGGACGCGGACCTTCTCGGCCTCGTGCTGGCCAACCTGATCGGCAACGCGGTCAAGTATTCGGACGGAACGGCGCAGGTGACCATCCGCGGCCGGCGCGACGGCCCGCTGGCGGTGCTGGAGGTCGGCGACCGCGGCTGCGGCATCCCGGCCAACGAGGTCGGGCGCGTCTTCGACCGCTTCTTCCGCGGCAGCAACACCGGCGGACATCCGGGCACCGGCATCGGACTGCACACGGTGCAGCAGATCGTGCAGCTGCATGGCGGCGCCATCACGGTGGAGAGCGCGGTGGGCGAGGGCGCCACCTTCCGCATCCTATTGCCGCTGGAACCGCCGGTGGACGGCCGCCGGTGATGGTGAGATAGTCGGGCGCACACCCGAAAGGGCTATTTGGGAAGAGGTTGTCGGGAATGGCAGCGACGCTCGGTCAGGAATACGCCGCGTTCAAGCGCGAGCTGGATTCCAAGGGCATCATCTTCTCGTTCAGCGGCTATCTGTCGGAGGGGATCCTGTTCTCCCTCGGCGAGGCGCTGCGCGAGAAGATGACGCTGGAGGATGCGGACGGGCCGACGGTGCGCCGTGTCTTCTCGGTGTTCGTCGAGCAGATGCAGAACATCATCCGCTACTCGGCGGAGAAGATCGTCGCCAACGACGGCCGCACCATCGAACTCAGCGCCGGCATGGTCACCATCGGCATGGAGGGCGGGAAGTTCTTCATCGTCTGCGGCAACACCGTGCGCAACGCCGACGTGCCGCGGCTGCGCGAGCGGCTGGACTTCCTGAAGGGCCTCGATAAGGACGGCATCAAGGCGCACTACCGCGAGCAGCTGCGCGAGGCGCCGGACGAGGGCAGCCGCGGCGCCACCATCGGCCTGATCGAGATCGCCCGACGCGCCAGCGAGCCGATCGAGTACGACTTTGCCGCCATCGACACCGACAAGACCTTCTTCTGCCTCAAGGTTCGCATCTGACATGGCCACGGAACGGCTGACCATCCCGGCGACCCCGCGGACGCCCGAGATCGACTTCGACTTTGCCTCCGGCCGGCTGGCGCTGCGCGGCGAATCCTATCCCGACGACGTGGCGACGCTTTTCGGCCCGGTGGTCGCGGCGCTGCGCGAGCATCTGGCCGAGCCGTCGGATGCGCCGCTGCACGTCGCCATCGAGCTGGTCTACTTCAACAGCTCCAGCGCCAAGGTGCTGATGACCATCTTCCAGCTGCTGGAGGAGGCGGCGCGCCAGGGCCGTCCGGTCACCGTCGATTGGTACTGCGACCCCGACGACGAGACGATGCGCGAGTTCGGCGAGGACTTCTCGGAGGACCTCGAGCACGTGACCTTCAGCCTGCGCGAGGCGGCGGACCGCCAGTGACGGGATTCGGGCCATGAGCTTCAATCTGTTCGATGCCGAGGAGCAGGTCATCGAGCGGGCCCAGGCGCTGGAGGCCCGGCTGGCCGCGCTGGCGCCGGAGGTCGGCGCCGAGCTGGCCGAGCTGGTGGACGGCTTCAAGCGCAGCTACCGCGAGCAGCGCCGGCTGGTGCGGGTGAGCGACCGCCTGCAAGGGCAGCTCGCCGCCGCCAACCAGGAGGCGGAACGCCGCCGCCGCGAGGCCGAGGACGCGCTGGCACGCCTGCGCGAGGCGCAGGATGTGCTGGTGCAGCAGGAGAAGCTCGCCTCGCTGGGTGCCCTGGTGGCCGGCGTGGCGCACGAGATCAACACGCCGGTCGGCATCGCCGTCTCCTGCGCCTCGCACCTGTCCGATGCCACGGCGCGCCTCTCCGCGATGGTGGAGAAGGGGGAGCTGGGGCGCGGCGACTTCAACCGCTACCTCGCCACCGCCACCGACACCACGGCGCTGATCCTGGCAAACTGCGAGCGCGCGGCGCAGCTCATCAACAGCTTCAAGCAGGTGGCGGTCGATCGGGCGAGCGCCGAGCGCCGCACCTTCGACCTGCGGGCCTACGTGCAGGAGACGCTGCTCAGCCTGCAGCCCAACCTGAAGCGCGGCAACCACACGGTGACGGTGGACTGCCCGCCGGACCTGATGGTCGAGGGCTATCCGGGCGCCCTGTCGCAGATCCTCACCAATCTGGTGATGAACTCGCTGACGCACGGCTACGGCGACGGGCGGGTTGGCCGGCTGCGCATCGCGGTGGCGCAGCCCGACCCGGACACGGTGTGCCTGACCTACGCCGACGACGGCACCGGCATCCCGCCCGAGAACCTGCCGCACGTCTTCGAGCCGTTCTTCACCACGCGGCGCGGCGAGGGCGGCAGCGGGCTCGGCCTGCACATCGTGCACAACCTGACGGTCGGCCCGCTGAAGGGCTCCATCACGGTGGAAAGCCCGCCGGGGCAGGGGGCGGCGTTCACGCTGACGTTCCCGAGGGTGGTGCCAGAGTAATCCCTACACCGTCCTTACCGGCGCCGAGAACACGTACCCCACGCCATGCTCGGACTTGAGCGGCGGGGTCTCGCCGATGGCCTTTTCCAGCTTGTTGCGCAGGCGGCGGACCACCGTATCGATGGTGCGGTCCTGCGGGTCCCAGCGGCGGTTGTAGAGCGCCAGCGAGATCTGGTCGCGCGACACCGGCTGGCGGGCCTGGGCGGCCAGCAGGGAGGCCAGCTTCATTTCGGTGCTGGTCAGCGACACGCGCACGCCGCCGGGGCTGGTCAGCGACCAGTCGGTGGCATGCAGCGTCCAGTGCTCCTCGTCGGCGGCGGGCGGGGCGGTGGAGACCGGAGCGTGCGCCGGCGCCGATTCCAGGCGGCGCAGCAACGACTTCACCTGGGCCTCCAACTCGCGCATCTCGATCGGTTTCACCATGTAGGCGTCGGCGCCGATCTCCAGCCCGACCACGCGGTCCACCGTCGAGCCGCGCGCCGTCACCATGATGACGCCGATGCCCGGCGTCTCGCGCAGCCGGGCCGCGATGGTGAAGCCGTCCTCACCCGGCAGGTTGACGTCGAGGATGGCGACGGAAACCGGCTTGGCGGCCAGGATGTCGTTCAGCTCGCGGCCTGTCTTGGCGCCGACGGCGTCGAAACCGCAACCGCGCAGGTACTCCACAAGGTCGCGGCGCAGCGAGGCCTCGTCCTCCACCACGGCTATCACCGCCGACGCCATGCTTTCCGTGCTCCTGCCAATACGTCACCGTTTGTAACACGATAGTAGAGGCATCCCAACGTGTGCGCTACGGGATTATGTGGTGCGGCAACTCAGGCGGGCACGGCGGCGGCTTGCTGCGTCTCGGCGGGGGCTTCCGCCGGCCCCAGCCTCGGCACGAAGCCGATGAAGGTCTGGTCGTCGCGCCGCGACTCTTCGCCGCGGTACTCGGCCAGGGCATCCAGCAATTGCTGCACCTGCGCTTGCATCGGCAGGTGCGCGCCGGCGCGCAGCAGATCCTGCACGCGGCGCCGGCCGAACAGCCGGCGCGTTGGGCCGCCGATCTGGTCGGTGATGCCGTCGGTCATCAAGTAAAAGCGCATACCGGGGGCGAGGTCGAGATCGTGGCGCTGGAACTCGAAATCCGGGCGCGACTCGCGGTAACCCAGGCTGTGCCGGTCGCCCTTGATCAGGTGCAGTTCCTGCCCGTCGTCGTAGAACAGCGGCATGTTGGCGCCGGCGAAGGACAGGCGGCGGGCGGCGGGGTCGAGGACGACGATGGCGGCGTCCAGCCCGTCGTTCGAGGTCGCCTCGGGCCGGTCCTGGCGCAGTGCGCCGCGCACCAGCGTGTTGAGCGCGGTCAGGATGACGGCCGGATCGTCGTGCCCGTGGTCATGGTCCTGCCCATGGTCCTGAAGGATGCGCGCCAGCGCCGAGGCGGCGATGGCGGTCATGAAGGCGCCGGGCACGCCGTGGCCGGTGCAGTCCATCACCGCGATGACGCAGCGTCCGCCCTGCGCGCCGATCCAGTAATAATCGCCGCCCACCGCGTCGAGCGGCTGCCACGCCACCGCCAGATCCTCCAGCAGGCCGCCGTGCGCGTCCACATCGGGCAGCAGCGACTGCTGGATGCGCTGGGCGTAGCGCATGCCTTCGCGGATCGAGGCGTTGGCCGAGGCCAGCTGGGCGTAGGCGTGCTCGGCCTCGTCCTTGGCGGCGCGCAGCGCGGTCTCGCGCCGGCCGACCTCGTCGACGAAATAGCCGAAGGCGCGGCCCATGTCGGCGATCTCGTCCTGGCCGTCGGCGGGGATCGGCACCGCCTGCCCCTCGGCGTTCGCCACCATGCAGTGCTGCAGCCCGATCAGGCGGCCGATCACCCGGCGGCGCAGGAACAGGAAGATCACCGCGGCACCGGCCACCGCCGCCGCCGCAATGGCGAACAGGCCGTTGTAGGTGGTGGCGATGAACGCGGTGAACTCGGTCCGCTCGGAGGCGATCTCGGCTTCCAGGGCGGCATACTGGCGGGAGACGCTGGCGATGAAGCGGTCCAGATCATCCTTGCTGGCGCTCAGCACGGCGGCGACCTGATCGGTCACCTCGATCTGGCGCAGGCGTAGCGTGAAGACGCTGGTCGGCCCCTCGGCCCGGCCGCTCAACTGGTCGATCAGCGACACATAGCCGTCGGCGACGGCGCCCGGCAGTTCCTGAGAGTCCTGATGGGCGCGGTCGATCAGGCGCCGCACCTCCTCCAGCATGGGGGCGAGCTGGCCGGGGTAGCGGACGCTGACGACGCGCAGCATGATGTTCACCGCGCGCGCCATATCGTCGGTCATGCGGCGGATGACGTCGCCGTTGCGCACCTGCGCCTCGAGCGCCACGGTGTCGCCCTGGCTGGCGTTGATCTCGGACAGCGCGGTGATGACCTCGGCCAGCCGGCTCTGCATCCGGCGCGAGTCCTGCGCCTGCCGGTCGAGGTCGTCCATGGCGCGGGCCAGCGCGGCGTCGGCATCCTGCCGGTCGGCGACCAGGGTCGCCAGCCGGTTCAGGCTGTCCTGCAGATGCGTGCGCATGGCGGTGAGGCCGGCCACCACGGTGGGATCGGCGCCCGATGCGATGAGGTTCGCCGCCGCGGCGTCGAGGAGGCGGAACTGGTCGCGGGTGTTGGCGACCTGCTGCGCCAGGTCGCGGCGGTCGGCGGCGGCGACCAGGCGTGGGGCGGACGAGGCGACGCTGTGGCTCTGCTGCGTCAGCTTGGCCATGGCGACCAGCTGGCCGAAGCGGTTCAGCGCGATGCGGTCGAAGCCGTCGCGGAACGCCTGCGTGCCGTACAACGCCACCGAGGCCGCCAGGATGGTGAGGACCGTCAGCCCGACCAGACCGGCGGTCAGCCGGGCGGCGACACCAAACCGCAGGCGCGGTGTTCCCGTGCGGGGCATGTCCATCCCTTCCGACAATCCAGGCTCATCAGCATCCCGATCTCTTTTACGCGATGCAAACGGAATTGCGCAGGGACAAACCGAGGAAGGATGCGCCTCAGAGCGCGCCGCAGGGGATGGAGACGGTGACCGAGGTGCCGCCGCGCCCGCCGAAGCGCACCCGCGCGCCGAGCTGCTCGGCCAGCCGGCGGACCAGCGTCAGCCCGGTGCCGCCGGCACCCCGGCGGCCGGGCGCCGGAGCGGAGCCGACGCCATCGTCCTTCACCCGCAGCAGCAGCCGGTCGGCGCGGCGCCGCAGGGTCAGGTCGACGCAGCCCTTGTTGCGCCCGGTGAAGGCGTACTTCAGGGCGTTGGTCAGCAGTTCGTTGACGATGAGGGCGAGGGTGACCGCCGCCCCGGCCTCCACCGGCACCGGCTGCGCGGCGATGCGCACTTCGATGCCACGCTCCCCCGCGCCCATGGAGAAGGCGACGGCGCCGCCAAGGCGCTGCAGCAGCGCGCCGAGGTCGAGCACCGCGTCCTCGCTGCGCCCTTGCAGGGCCTGATGCACCAGCGCCACCGCCGACAGCCGCTCCTGCGTCAGCTGCAGGACTTCGCGCGCCTGCGGGTCGCGGATGTCGGCCAGTTCGATGGCGACCAGCGAGGCGATGGTGGCGAAGGCGTTCTTGGCGCGGTGGTTGGTCTCGCGCAGCAGCAGCTCGGCGCGGCCCAGCTCGGCCTCCAGCGCGGCGACGCGGGCGCGCAGCGCGGCGGCGTCGGACCCGTCGCCGTCGCCGGTGTTCCCGGCGGCGGCGCAGGCCAGCGCCCAGGCCGACCCGGCGGTGCCCGCCGGCGCCGCGGAGGGCAGCGGGAAGGGAGCGACGGCGCGCCGGAGAAGGTCTCGCCACATGGTCGTATTCCTCTCGTGTTTTCGCCCATGGTGCACCCCTATCGAAAGGGGTAGGTGTGAGATGGCTGTGGCCGGGCGGGGGCAGAATTGGGACATCGCCCCGGAGTGGAGCCAGAGAGGCTCACCCGGGTGGACGAAACGTCTCACCCGATCGGTTCGGTTGCGCAAATGCGCGCGGTGGGGCAACGTCGCGCCCCAAACGCTGTTGGGCTAGCCGTCGGCTGGCCCTTGGCCGAACCCCAACCGACAAGAGTGAAAGGCGGAGAACGCATGAGCACGACCACGGCCCCCACCCGGAGCACGCTGAAACCCGGCGTCGTCACCGGCGAGGATTACCGCACCCTCCTGGCGGCCTGCCGCGACGGCGGCTACGCCCTGCCGGCGGTCAACGTGATCGGCACCAGCACCATCAACGCCGTGCTGGAGTCCGCGGCCCGCAACAAGTCCGACGTCATCATCCAGCTGTCCAGCGGCGGCGCGCAGTTCTACGCCGGCCAGGGCATGAAGGACTCCGCGCAGGCGCGCGTCCTGGGCGCCGTCTCGGCCGCCCGCCACGTGGATCTGCTGGCGAAGGAGTACGGCGTGTGCGTCGTCATGCACACCGACCACGCCGCCAAGAAGCTGATTCCCTGGGTCGAGGGCATGATCGCCCACTCGGAGGAGGAGTTCCGCCGCACCGGCAAGCCGCTGTTCAGCTCGCACATGCTGGACCTGTCGGAGGAGCCGCTGGAGGAGAACCTGGCGGAGTGCGCCCGCATCCTCAAGCGCCTCGCCCCGATGGGCATGAGCCTGGAGATCGAGCTGGGCGTCACCGGCGGCGAGGAGGACGGCGTCGGCTCGGAAGACCTGAGCGCCGACAATGCCCACCTCTACACCCAGCCGGAGGACGTGCTGCGCGCCTATGAGGTGCTCTCCTCCATCGGCCACTTCTCGGTGGCGGCGTCGTTCGGCAACGTGCACGGCGTCTACGCGCCGGGCAACGTCAAGCTGCGCCCGGAGATCCTGAAGAACTCGCAGGACCTCGTGGCGAAGACGCACGGCGGCGGCGAGAAGCCGCTGGCCCTGGTGTTCCACGGCGGCTCCGGCTCCGAGAAGGAGAAGATCGAGGAGGCGGTGCGCTACGGCGTGTTCAAGATGAACATCGACACCGACACGCAGTTCGCCTTCGCCTCGGCCATCGGCAACTTCGTCTTCGCCAATGAGAAGGCGTTCAAGCACCAGATCGATCCGGACACCGGCAAGCCCTACAAGAAGGTCTACGACCCGCGCGTCTGGCTGCGCGAGGGCGAGAAGGGCATCGCCACCCGCCTGGACGAGGCCTTCGCCGACCTGGGCGCCACCGGCAAGTCGCTGGCGGCCTCGTAAACGGAGGACGGGGGCCGGGTGATCCACAACACCGACATCCCCCACCGGCTGGACCGGCTCCCCTGGAGCCGGTTCCACTGGCTGGTGGTGGTGGCGCTGGGCATCACCTGGATCCTCGACGGGCTGGAGGTCACGCTCGCCGGCTCGCTGGCCGGGGCGCTGAAGGACAGCCCGACCTTGCGCTTCACCGACGCCGACATCGGCGACATGGGCAGCGCCTACATCCTGGGCGCGGTGATCGGCGCCCTGCTGTTCGGCTGGCTGACCGACCGCTGGGGGCGCAAGAAGCTCTTCTACATCACGCTGGCGGTCTACGCGGTCTCCACGCTGGCCAGCGCCTTCGCCTGGGATTACTGGAGCTTCGCGGCGTTCCGCTTTCTCACCGGGGCGGGCATCGGCGGTGAGTACGCGGCCATCAACTCGGCCATCCAGGAACTGATCCCGGCGCGCTACCGCGGCCGCACCGACCTCGCCATCAACGGCAGCTTCTGGGTTGGTGCGGCGCTGGGTGCGCTCGGCGCCGTGGTGCTGCTGGCGCCCGGGTTCCTCGGGCCCGACGTCGGCTGGCGGATGGCCTTCGGCATCGGCGGGGCGCTGGCGCTGCTCATCATCTTCCTGCGCACCTTCCTGCCGGAGAGCCCGCGCTGGCTGATGGTCAAGGGCCGCATCGGCGAAGCGGAAGCCATCGTCGAGGGCATCGAGGGCCGGGTGCGCGAGTCCACCGGCCGGCCGCTTGCCCCGGTCGAGGGGACGGGTCTCACGCTGGACCTGAGGCGTGACACCTCCATGGTGGCCGTCGCGCGGGTGCTGTTCACCCGGTACAAGCGGCGCTCCTTCCTCGGGCTGTCGCTGATGATCGCGCAGGCGTTCTTCTACAACGCCATCTTCTTCACCAACGTGCTGATCCTGACCAAATTCTACGGCGTGCCGAACAGCGACGTCGGCTGGTACGTGCTGCCCTTCGCGCTGGGCAACTTCACCGGACCGCTGCTGCTTGGGCCGCTGTTCGACACCTGGGGCCGCAAGCCGATGATCGCGGCGACCTACGCGCTGTCGGGGGTGCTGCTGTTCGGCACCGGCTGGCTGTTCCTGCACGGCATGCTGACCGCCACCACGCAGACCGTCGCCTGGAGCGTCATCTTCTTCGTGGCGTCTGCCGCCGCCAGCTCCGCCTACCTGACGGTCAGCGAGAGCTTTCCGCTGGAGGCGCGGGCGACGGCGATCTCGCTGTTCTACGCGCTGGGCACGCTGCTGGGCGGCGTGGCGGCGCCGTGGTTCTTCGGGCGGCTGATCGAGACCGGCGATCGCGGGCAGATCATGATGGGCTACAGCGTCGCCGCGGCGCTGATGGTGATCGCCGCGGGCATCGAGCTGTGGATCGGCGTGCGCGCCGAGCGCCGGCCGCTGGAGAGCGTCGCCACCCCCTTGTGCAGCGTCGCCCCAGCCGAATGAGACGGCGGGCATCGCTTGATGCGCCGTGATCGGCGCCCATATGTCTTTGACAGACCAGCGGATTTCATCCGCCTGACACCGCTCCCACCCCTGTCACCGGCGTTTTGGACCGGGCGCGCCGCCGCGCCGAGGAGGGCGACATGCGACCATCGATGACGTGGCGGTTCGAGACGCCGCGCCGGGTTTTCCTGGAAGGCCGCGGCCGTCGTGTCGAACTGCGCTTCATCGCCAGCGACACGGACGAGGGCTGGGACGTGCTGGTGAACGGCCGCCGCATGGCGCGCTGCCCGGAGCTGTCCGGCGCGCAGGAGCGGGCCATGATGCTGGTGGCCGGCTGCGCCCTCTTCCCCAACGCGGCCGAGCCCGGGACCGAGCTCTGCTACGACGCGCTGCTGCAGCCGATCCTGACCGTGCCGCCGGGTGACGAGGCGGCGCTCGACCGGGCGATCAACGCGGTGGCCGAGGAACTGGCGGTGCTCGGCGCGCTGATGGTGGACCGCGACGAGCGCCCGGCGTACGGCGTGACCGACGAGGAGGCGGTGCTCGGAACGCTCGCCGTCTTCGGCCGGACGCTGCTGCAGCAGGGCGAGTTCGACGACGCCCTGGGCGTGGCCGACCTGATGGAGCGGGTGGAGGAGCACGGGCGGACGAGGCGGGCGCGGCGGGCGGCGTGAATGCCCCCTCCCTAGCCCTCCCCCGCGTTGCGGTGGAGGGAACTCCGCCGTTCTGCCCCCTCTCCCGCGAAGCTCTCGCGCAAGCGAAGCTTGCGCTGACGCGACAGGCGGATCCTCCGGATCCGCCGAGAGCGGGGGAGGGATGGGGTGGGGGCAAGAGTCACCCTGGCAACCGCTGCCGCACCCCGAAGAACCCCTCCCAGGCGTCCCCCCGCGGCGGGTCCGCCAGGGTGCGCCGGTTCACCTGGGGATCCTCGCTCAGCTCGTCCCAGCGCAGGGGCGTCGCCACCGGCGCGCCCGGCCGTGCCCGCGTCGAGTAGGCCGCCACCGCCGTCGCGCCGCGGCTGTTGCGCAGGTGGTCGAGGAAGATCCGCCCCTTGCGCGCCTCCTTCAGCGGGTTGGTGGTGTAGCGGTCCGGTTCCCGCTCGGCCAGCCGCACCGCCACGCCGTGCGCGAAAGCCTTTGCCGTGTCCCAGTCCGCCGCCGGCTCGATGGGCAGCACCACGTGCAGGCCCTTGCCGCCGGTCGTCTTGACGAAGCTGCGCAGGCCCATGCCTTCAAGATCGGTGCGGAGCGCCCGCGCGCCCTCCACCACGCGCGTCCACGGCACGCCCTCGGCCGGGTCGAGGTCGAGGACGATGCGGTCGGGCCGGTCCAGGTCGTCGGCGGTGGCGCCCCAGGGGTGCAGCTCCAGCACGCCGACCTGGACCAGGGCGACGATCCCGGCGAGGTCGTCGACGCCCACCCATTCCTCGTCGCCGCAGCGCAGCCGGCGCACCGCCCTGGGCAGGCCGGGCCAGGGGTGCTTCTGCACGAAGCAGGCGCCCTTGCGGCCGGCCGGGCAGCGCACCAGGGTCAGCGGCCGGTTCGCCACGTGCGGCAGGATGCGGTCGGCCACCGAGACGTAGTAGGCGGCGAGGTCGCGCTTGCTGACGCCCTGCTCCGGCCACAGCACCTTGTCGGGATGGCTGAGGGTGACGCCGGCGATATCGATGGTGTCGGTCTTGGGCACGGGCGGTCTCCAGCTGCTCCAGCGGAAGAACGCCGACGCGCGGCATTCGCTCCCGGTCCGGGTTGAGGGGCGGAACGACGCAACCGCAGCATGGGGCAACGATCTGGCGAAGACGATCTGGTGACCCGGACACGAAGAAGGGCCGCCGGTCAGCCCGGCGGCCCTTCCATTGTCAAACCGCAATCCGCTCGGACCGCGATCGTGCCGAATTCAGAGGAGGTGAACCCCGCCGAAGGCGACAATCCTGGTCGCGGCGACGAACGGCCGCAGATTCGAGCAATGAGACACAGGATCACCTCCTTTCCGTTGTTGAAGCCTGACGCCCTATATGGCCGCTTCGGACGGCCATGCAAGGCGGTGTTTTGCGCGCCGCAGCATTTTTCTTGGCGCGAGCGCGGCTTTACATCGCCCGCTGCGCCGTGGCGGTGACCAGCGCGCGGTGCTGCGCCATCACCGCCTTCTGCACCTTCTCGAACGCGCGGACCTCGAGCTGGCGGACGCGCTCGCGCGACACGTGGAAGCGCTGGCTCAGCTCCTCCAGCGTCACCGGCTCCTCGCTGAGGCGGCGGGCGACGAGGATCTGCCGCTCCCGGTCGTTCAGCGCGTCGAGGCCGAGCTTGAGGAAGCGCACGCGCTGCTGGCGCTCCTCGGACTCGGCCAGCAGCGTCTCCTGGCTGGAGCGCTCGTCCACCAGCATGTCCTGCCACTCGCCGTCGCCGTCCTCGGTCAAGGCGGCGTTGAGCGAGCGGTCGCTGCCCAGGCGGCGGTTCATCTCCACCACCTCGGATTCCGGCACGTCCAGCTCGGTGGCGATGGCGGCGACCGCCTCGGGCGAGAGGTCGCCGCTCTCCAGCTCCTGCATGCGGGCGCGCAGGCGCCGCAGGCTGAAGAACAGCTTCTTCTGCGCCGCAGTGGTGCCGATCTTCACCAGCGACCAGTTGTGCAGCACGTATTCCTGGATCGCCGCGCGCACCCACCACGAGGCGTAGGTGGCGAAGCGGAAGCCCTTGTCGGGGTCGAACTTGCGGGCAGCCGTCATCAACCCCACATTGCCCTCGGCAACGAGGTCGGACAGCGGCAACCCATAGCCCTGGAAACCCTTCGCCATCTTGAACACAAGGCGAAGGTGGCTGCCCACCAGGGCATCCAGCGCCCGCGCGTCCTGATGGTCCCGCCAGCGGGTGGCAAGCTCCTGCTCACGGGCCGGGGTCAGGTACTCGTACTTGCGGGCGTCCTTGAGGTACAGGTTCAGAGGGTCGGCGGATACCAGCGTTTCGGCCAATGCACGTCTCCTGATCCAACATCCGCGGAACGCCCCGTTAAAAATCCGTCCGGGCCGCCATGGCCAGCCGCAGGCCAGAGGGACGAAGCATGGGACTGGAGGGTGGCTCGGGGCCAGCCGTCGTCAATGAAAAAGGGATGTCGGGAAGGACCCTTATGTGGTGTCCGTAGCCCTACAAATCAAGGGGGCGAAAACGCCCTCCTCCGCCTCCGGCGGGGAAGGGTGGGGTGGGGCTACGGTGTCGCCGGGTGGCGGATGGAACACCGTGGAACACTATGGAACAATGTGCGGGGCGTGTTCAGTTCACGGGGGTGCTTTTAAGGTCTCTTGGACTCTTTTCCTAGCATGGATGGCCGGGTCGGGCAAGGATTTCCGGAAGAATGCTCTTCAGCGGATCCCGCCGGCCGCTGTGCCCCCTCTCCCCGAACCCCTCTCCCGCAAGGGGAGAGGGGCTTTCGGGGATAGCCCCTTTCAAGCGATTGCCCTGGGATTTCCGCTGGCCGGGGAGGCCACTTAAACCGGCAGCCCCTTCATGCTGGCCACGGCGGTCATCACGCCGCGGATCTCCGCCAGACCCTTCAGGCGGCCGATGGCGGGGTAGCCGGGGTGGGTCTTCTTGCCGACGTCGTCCAGCAGCTCGTGGCCGTGGTCGGGGCGGAAGGGCAGGCGCCAGCGCGGGTCGCCCGCCTCCTTGCGGCGCTTCTGCTCCTCCAGCATGGTCGTGACCACGGACACCATGTCGACGTCGCCGCCCAGGTGCTCGGCCTCCTGGAAGGAGCCGTCCGGCTCCTTGGCGACGTTGCGCAGGTGGACGAAGTGCACGCGGTCGGCGAAGCGCCTGGCCATCGCCGGCACGTCGTTGTGCACGCCGGCGCCCAGCGAGCCGGTGCAGAAGGTCAGGCCGTTCGCCTCCGACTTCACGGCGTCGAGCAGGTGGGCGAGGTCGTCCTCGGTGCTCACCACGCGCGGCAGGCCGAACAGCGGGCGCGGCGGGTCGTCGGGGTGGATGCCCATGCGGATGCCGACCTCCTCGGCGGTCGGAATCACCTCGCGCAGGAAGTGGGCGAGCCGCTCGCGCAGGCCGGCCGCGTCCATGCCCTTGAAGCGCTCGATCATCCGGCGCAGGCCGGGGATGTCGTAGCGGTCGAAGGCGCCGGGCAGGCCGGCCATGATGTTGGACAGCAGCTGCTTCTTGTCGCTCTCCGACGCCTTGTCGAACCACGCCCTGGCGCGGGCGACCACCTCGGGCCGGTGATCGGCCTCGGCGCCCGGGCGCTCCAGCATGTAGACGTCGAAGGCGGCGTGCTCGAAGGCGTTGAAGCGCAGCGCCGTGCCGCCGCCGGGCAGCGGGGCGCGCAGGTCGGTGCGCGTCCAGTCCAGCACCGGCATGAAGTTGTAGCAGATCATCGTGACGCCGCACTGCGCCAGGTTGCGCATCGACTGGCGGTAGTTGTCGAACAGCGGCGTGAGGTCGCCCTCGCCGATCTTGATGTCCTCGTGGATCGGCAGGCTCTCCACCACGCTCCAGCGCAGGCCGAGGCTCTTGTCGCCCTCGATCATCGCCTTGCGCTTCTCGATCTCCTCCACCGGCCAGACGACGCCGTAGGGGATCTCGTGCAGCGCGTTGACGATGCCGGTGGCGCCCGCCTGCCGGATGTGGTTGAGCTGGATGACGTCGTTCGGGCCGAACCAGCGCCAGGTCTGTTCCATGATGGGGAGTCTCCTTGAAAGGTCAGCCGTTGCTCTCGCCGCACAGCATCACCTCTTCCACCTGGGCGAGGTGGGCGTGCATGGCGTCGCGGGCGGCAACGGGGTCGTGGCGGCGCAGGGCGTCCAGGATGCGGGAGTGGTCGGTGACCATCGAGGGCTCGTAGTCGGTCAGGCCGGTGCGGCGGCGCAGCGTGCCGAACACCGGAGCGGCCATCATGCGCGCCCACAGCTCCTCGATCACCGACACCAGCACCGGGTTGCCGGTGGCCGCGGCGATGCGCACGTGGAACAACCGGTCGGACTGCAAGGTGTCCCGCCCGTCGGCCACCGCCGCCTCGATCATCGCCATGGCCTCGGCGATGCCGGACAGGTCCTCCTCCGTCGCGTTCTCGGCGGCGGCGGCGGCAATCTCGCCCTCGACCATCCGGCGGGCGCGGATCAGGTCGAGGGGGTTCTGCGTCGGGTCGGGCGCCGCCGTGGAATCGTGCGGCGGCTGGACGTAGATGCCGGAGCCGGTGCGCACCTCGACCAGCCCGGCGATCTCCAGCGCCACCATCGCCTCGCGCAGCACCGGGCGGCTGACGCCCAGGCTGCGGGCGAGGTCGCGTTCCGGCGGCAGGCGGTCGCCGGGGGCGAACTCGCCCCGGCGGATCAGGGCGCCGATCTGCTCGGCGACCTGCTGGTAGAGACGCTGGCTCTCGATGGCCTGGAAGGGCATGGGTGGGCTCCCCTCAGGAGGTCTTCTTGACGCGGGTGACGAGCTGCGTCGGATCGACGAAGCGCAGCGCGATGAACAGCCACACCAGCGTGGTCGCCATGTAGATCATCGCCATGGCGTCCACCGACTGCCCGGCGCGCACGCCGGCGGCGAACACCGAGTAGTACAGCGCCACCACCAGCGTCTGGCTGCTGGGACCGGCGGTCAGGAAGGTCAGCTCGAACATCGCCACCGTGCGCACCAGCACCAGCAGGCCGGCCGCCAGCATGCCCGGCGCCAGCAGCGGCACCAGCACGTAGGCGAACACCTTGAAGGTGTTGGCGCCGAACACGCGGGCCGCCGATTCCAGCTTGGGGTCGATCTGCTCGATGAACGGGGTCATGACCAGGATGACGAAGGGCACGGTGGGCACGAGGTTGGCGAGGATCACGCCGGTCATGGTGCCGGCGAGGTGCACCTGGTAGAGCACGGTGGCCAGCGGGATGCCGTAGGTGATCGGCGGCACCAGCAGCGGCAGCACGAACAGCAGGGTCAGCAGCTTCTTGCCCGCGAACTCGCGGCGCGCCAGCGCGTAGGCCGCCGGCACGCCGAGCAGCAGGGAGAGGACGACCACCGCCAGCACCACCTCCATGGTGACCAGCAGCACGTCCCAGAGCTGGAACTCGTCCCACGCCGAGAAGTACCAGCGCGTGGTGTAGCCGGCCGGGAACCACGTGCCGAGCCAGCGCGTGGCGAAGGAGTTCACCCCCACCGCCGAGATCAGGCCGAAGAGGTTCAGCAGGAAGAAGCCGATGACCAGCCAGACCAGGCTGTTCCACAGCTTCGCGGGCAGACTGTCGACGCTGCGCATGGGGATCAGCCTTTCCCGCTGCCCATCGGGCCGCGGTAGAAGAGGGTGCGCGCACCCAGCACCGCGACCACGACGACCAGCTGCACCGCGGCCATGATCATGGCGATGGCGGAGGCCATGGAGTGGTCGTACTGCTCGAACGCGGCCTGGTAGGCGGCGATGGAGATGACGCGGGTCGGCCCGGCCGGGGCGCCCAGCAGCACCGCCGAGGGGAACACCGAGTACGCCTGCACGAAGGCGAGGCAGAAGGCCACCGCCAGCCCGGGGATCAGCAGCGGCAGGAAGATGTGGCGGAACCGCGCCGCCGGCCCGGCGCCCAGCGTCGCCGCCGCCTGCGGCAGCGCCGGGTCGATGCCGGTGACGTAGGACAGCGTCAGCAGGAAGACGAACGGGAAGCCGGTGATCACCAGCGACAGGAACACGCCCCAGTAGTTGTGGATGAGGCGCACCGGCGAGCCGATGATGCCCAGCTCGATCAGCGTGCGGTTCAGCCAGCCCTGCGGCCCCAGGTAGGTCAGCAGGCCTTCCGCCACCAGCACGGTGCCCAGCGTGATCGGGATCACCAGGATGGTGGTCAGGATCCGCTCCCAGCGGAAGTGCCGCACCTGGAAGGCGATGGGCAGCGCCAGCGCCATGTTGACCAGCGTCGCCGGCAGGCCCAGCCACATGGTGGTGCCGATGGTGTCGTACAGGTACGGGTCGCTGAAGAACTTGGCGTAGTTGGCGAACATTCCGCCGACCGCCGGCTCGAACGACAGCACCAGGCCGTAGGCGAACGGGTAGATGAACAGCAGCACGACGAAGGCCGCGGCCGGCAGCACCAGCAGGGTGATGCGGTCCCAGCCCGCCGCGGCGAGGCGGCGGCGCAGGCCCGGCCGGTCGGCGGCGGAGCCCGAAAGGGCGGTCTGGCTGGTCATGCGCCCTCCTCGGCCGCGAACAGCAGCACGCGCTCGGGCGCCGCGCGCAGGTGCACCGGCTCGTCGATGGAGAGGCGCTGGTGCGAGCGGAAGTGCAGCAGCAGCCCGTCGCGGGTCAGCGCGGTGGCGGCGTACTCGCGGCCGACGAACTCGACGCTCTCGACCACGCCGGGGATGGCGCCGGGGCCGTCCTCGCCGGGGATCAGCTCCTCCGGCCGGATGGCGACGGACGCCCGGCCGGAGCCGAGCGCGCCGCGCGGCGTGCCGGCCAGCCGGATGCCGTCGCGCACCACGGTGGCGCGCTCGGCGCCGCCGTCCTCGACGCGCCCCTCGAAGACGTTGCGGTAGCCCATGAAACGCGCCACGTCGAGCACGGCCGGGCGGGCGTACAGTTCCTCCGGCGTGCCGATCTGGCGCACCTTGCCGTCGCGCAGCACGACGATGCGGTCGGCCAGCGACAGCGCCTCGTCCTGGTCGTGCGTGACGTAGACGGTGGAGCGGCCCAGCTCGTTGTGGATGCGGCGGATCTCGTGCCGCATGTCGAGGCGCAGCCGGGCGTCGAGGTTGGACAGCGGCTCGTCCATCAGCACCAGCGGCGGCTGCACGACGATGGCGCGGGCGATGGCGACGCGCTGCTGCTGGCCGCCGGAGAGCTGGCCGGGCAGCTTGCCCACGTGCGCCTCCAGCTGCACCATGCGCACCGCGTCGTCGATGCGCGGGTCGGCCTCGTGCCGGGGCACGCCGCGCATGGCGAGGCCGAAGCCGATGTTGCGGCGCACCGTCATGTGCGGGAACAGCGCGTAGTTCTGGAACACCATGCCGAAGCCGCGGCGCTCCGGCGGCAGCTCGTCGATGCGGCGGTCGTCCAGCCAGATGCTGCCGCCGGTCAGCGGCAGGAGGCCGGCGAGGCAGTTGAGCGCGGTGGACTTGCCGCAGCCCGAGGGGCCGAGCAGCGCGATGAACTCGCCGCGCCGGATCGTCAGGTTGAGGTCCTGCAGCGCCATGACGCCGTCGAACCCGCGGCTGACGCGGTCGAGCCGGATCTCGCCGAAGGTGTGGTCGGCCTTTGCCATGTGAGGCGTCTCCGTCTATTGCCCCCACCCTGACCCTCCCCCGCTATCGCAGGGGAGGGAACTCCGCCGTTCTGCCCCCTCCCCTGCGAAGCGGGGGAGGGATGGGGTGGGGGCAAGGGTTGCCGCTTACTTCGTCTTCGCCGCGCCGACGCGCTCGTCCCAGAGGCGGAAGGCGTCAACCAGGCCCTTGGCGTCGAGCGGCAGCTCGATCGGGTTGTCGGCGATCAGCTGCTCGTACTCGGGCCGGCCGTACTCCTTGATGGCGGCCTGGCTGTCGGCCGGGGCCATGGCGAGCGTCACGTCCTTCACCGCCGGGCCGGGGTAGAAGTAGCCCTCGTCGTAGGCGTAGGCCTGCTGCTCGGGCTTCAGCAGGAAGGCCATGAGGTCGAGCACGACCGCCAGCCGCTCCGGCGCCAGCCCCTTCGGCACGACCATGTAGTGGGCGTCGGCCACCCAGTGGAAGCCCTTCAGCGTCCCCACCTGCGCCGACTTCGGCACGGTGCCGAGCACGCGCGGGTTGATGTCCCAGCCGGTGGTCGTGGCGATCACGTCGCGCGAGCCCTCGCCCAGCTCCTTCATGGTCGCGGTGGTGCCGGACGGGTAGTACTCGATGCAGGAGTTCAGCTCCTTCAGGTACGCCCAGGTCTTCTCCCAGCCGTTGACCGGGTCCTTCGGGTCCTTGTCGCCCAGCAGGTAGGGCAGGCCCATCAGGAAGGTGCGTCCGGGGCCGGAGTTGGCCGGGCGGGCGTACATGAACTTGCCGGGGTTGGCCTTGCAGTACGCCAGCAGCTCCTCGGCGGACTTGGGCGGGGTCTTCACCCGCTCCGGCGCGTACTCCAGCAGCGGGCCGGAGGGGTAGTAGGTGACGACGATGCCCTGGTTGGCCGCCAGCGTCTGCATCTTCGCCGCCGCCGGCAGGTAGCTGGCCTCCAGGTTCGGGAACTTCTCGGCGTAGGTCGGCAGCAGCGGCTGCCACAGACCCTGCTCGATGCCGGCCGCCAACCCGTCGGTGCCGGTCAGCACGAGGTCGATGTCGACCCGGCCGGCGTTCTGCTGCGCCTTGACCTTGCCGGCCAGCTCGGGCGCCGGGGCCTTGGTGAAGGTGAAGCGGGCGACCCGGTTCGGGTTGGCCTTGCGGTAGTTCTCGATGGCCTTCTGCGTCAGCGCCAGATTGCCGGCGACGTCGATGACGTTGATGGTCACCGGGTCCTTGGGAAAGGCGGGGACCTGCGCGCCCGCCGGCATCGCCGCCAGCACGCCCGCCGACATCAGACCCGCCAACACCATACGCCGTCCAGTGCCCGTGAGCATGGCCGCTCCTCCCCATGGTTTCGTTGCGCAGAATGTTAGCGTACCAAACAAAATACTGTCAAGGGGCCAAGTGGCCTGACCAATTCGGCCGGCCGTCCGCTCACGCCAGCCCCTTGGCGATCATGCTGATCCCGACGGCGAACAGCGTCGCCAGCACGAGGTTGCGGAACAGCGCGGGCGAGGCGCGGTGGCGGATGCGCTGCCCGATGGCGAGGCCCAGCGCCATGGTCGGCAGGCCGAGCGCCGAGACCAGCAGGTCGTCGAGCCCGAGGATGCCCAGCGTCGACAGCCCCGCCCCCAGCACCAGCGTGCCGACGAGGAACATCACGCTGGCGGCGAAGACGAAGGCGTGCGCGCTCAGCCCGATGGCCAGGAACGCCTGCAGCGCCGGGAAGCCGTAGAAGGAGGTCATGCCGCCCAGCACGCCGGTCGCCGCCCCGGCGGCCAGCAGCAGCGGCAGCCGCACGCGGCCCTCGACCCGCGGGATGCGGCCCATCAGCTGCATCAGCGCCGCCACCTCGATCAGCACCCCGACCATCAGGTAGAGCGACCGTGGGTCCATGGACGGCACCAGCCGCACGGTGGCGAGCATCACCGGGTAGAGCACCGCCAGCAGCGGCCAGATGGAGCGGACGACCGCGGCGTGCGCCCGCGTCTCGACCATCTGCACGAGGTTGGCGACGAAGGTCGGCACCAGCGCCCAGGCGATGGCCTGCGGCACCGGCATCACCTGCGCCAGCAGCGGCACCGACACCATGGGGAAACCGAAGCCCGCCGCCCCCTTGACCACGCCGGCCAGCGTGAACACCGCCAGCGCCCAGGCGATCAGCGGCCACTCGACGCCCATCATGCCGCGAGCGTCCAGAACGCCTCGGCGGCCGGGCTCATGCGGCTGCGGGGACGGAACAGGTGGACCTCCACGGCGACGGCCCAGTCCTCGCCGCCGGCCGCGGCCAGGGTGCCGCGCTCCAGGTCGTCGCGGACCAGCGTGCGCGGCAGCCACGCCACGCCGCGGCCCTCCTGCGCCATGCCGCGCAGCAGGACCGCCTGGCGGGCCATGAACACCGGGGTCAGCCATGCCGCGCGCGCCGCCAGCGCCACGTCCACGGCGCGGCCGAGCGCCGAGCCCTCGGCGTAGGCGAGATAGGGCAGCGGCGCCTCGGGCCGGCCGGGCAGCCGCAGGCCCGCGTCCGGCGCCGCCACCGGCACCAGCACGTCCTCGCCGACGCGGACCGAGCGGAACTGCCGGGCGTCCAGCCGGCCGGGCGCCGCCGGATGCTGGTGGCAGAGCATGAACTGGCTCTGCCCCGACAGCAGGAGCTGCTCGCACGCCGCCGTGGTGTCGGAATCCAGCCGGACCGCGCCGACCCGCGCCCGCGCCCGCGCCTCCAGCGCGCGCAGCCATTCCGGGAAGAAGGTCAGCGACAGCGAGTGCGTGGCGGCGAAGCGCAGAGTCGTCGCCGCGGCGTCCATGGCGTGGCGCGCCTCCTCGCGGCCCTGGTGCAGGCGGCGCAGCGTCTCGTCGGCGGCGGGGCGGAAGCGGATGCCGGCTTGCGTGAGCGTCACCGGCTGGACGGCGCGGTCGAACAGCGGGGCGCCGACCCAGTCCTCCAGCGCGCGGATGCGGCGGCTGAAGGCCGGCTGCGTCAAATGCCGCGCCTCGGCGGCGCGCGAGAAGCTGCCGCACTCGGCCAGCGCCAGGAAATCGTCGAGCCAGGTGATGTCCACGGGTGCGATGCCGTTCCCACATTGAGCGATGCCAACTTGGCATTCGCGCGCGTGCCCGTCCACCGCCACACTCCATCGCCACACTGCGCCCATCAACGGGAGGGAGCCCCCATGCGCATCGTCGAGATCCGTGAAAAGACCGTGTCCATCGCCTCGGACATCGCCAACGCCTACATCGACTTCTCCAAGATGACCTGCTCGGTGGTGGCGGTCGTGACGGACGTGATCCGCGACGGCAAGCCGGTGGTGGGCTACGGCTTCAACTCCAACGGCCGCTACGGCCAGGGCAGCCTGATGCGCGAGCGCTTCATCCCGCGCCTGATGGAGGCCAGGCCGGACAGCCTGATCGACGAGGCGAACGGCACCCTGGATCCCTTCCGGATCTGGGACCGCATGATGATCAACGAGAAGCCGGGCGGGCACGGCGAACGCTCGGTCGCCGTCGGCACCATCGACATGGCGGTGTGGGACGCGGTGGCGAAGATCGAGGGCAAGCCGCTCTACCGCCTGCTCGCCGACCGCTACCGCGGCGGGCAGGCCGACGACAAGGTGTGGGTCTACGCGGCGGGCGGCTACTACTACCCCGGCAAGGGCGTGGACAAGCTCAAGGACGAGATGAAGAGCTACCGCGACCGCGGCTACAAGGTCGTCAAGATCAAGATCGGCGGCGCCTCGCTGGCCGAGGACCTGGAGCGCATCGAGGCGGTCATCGACGTGGTCGGCGAGGGTCGCAACCTGTGCGTGGACGCCAACGGCCGCTTCGACCTCAACACCGCGCTGGACTACGCCGAGGCGCTGGAGCGCTACGACCTGTTCTGGTACGAGGAGGCCGGCGACCCCCTCGACTACGTCATCCAGAACGAGCTGGCCGAGGCCTACGGCAACCCGCTGGCCACCGGCGAGAACCTGTTCTCGCACCAGGACGCGCGCAACCTCGTGCGCTACGGCGGCATGCGGCAGGACATGGATTTCATGCAGTTCGACTGCGCGCTGAGCTACGGGTTGGTGGAGTACATGCGCACCCTGGCGGTGCTGGAGGAGAACGGCTGGTCGAGCCGGCGCGTGGTGCCGCACGGCGGCCACCAGATGTCGCTGAACATCGCTGCCGGCCTGCACCTGGGCGGCAACGAGTCCTACCCGGACGTCTTCAAGCCGTTCGGCGGCTTCGCCGACGGCATCGCGGTGGAAGACAGTTGGGTCCGCCTGCCGGACGTGCCGGGCATTGGCTTCGAGGCGAAGAGCGAGCTGTACGCGCTGCTGAAGCGCGAGCTGATGGGGTGACCGCTTGCCCCCTCCCTAGCCCTCCCCCGCTTTGCGGGAGAGGGAACTCCGCCGCTCTGCTCCCTCCACCGCAAAGCGGGGGAGGGCCGGGGAGGGGGCAGCGAACCTACCCCTCCCGAACGGGGTGGCCCCGAGTTGCCATGGACCTCGCGACCGCGGCGGGCGTTTCATGGACGGGTCACTAACGGCGCCGAGGCGGTGCGATGCAGGGTCCGGCCGGCACCCATGCGGGTCCATGGGACGACGTCCGCCACGCGGCGGCGACCAGCGGCCAGCGCCAGCTGCGCGAGCGTCTGGCGCGCCTCCAGCGCCGCAGCGCGTACCTCGGCATGGCGGCGACCTGGCTGGTCTTCCTGATGATCGGCCTCGCCGTCGCGTTCGAAGCCATCGTGCCGGTGGACTGGCTGTGGATCCCCATCGGGCTGTCGCAGGGGCTCAAGCTGTTCTGGCACGGCGCCTACCGCCTGTGGCCGCGCAGCCGCGCCAAGGCGCCGGACCGTGCGCTGGCCGCCGCGCGGCGCGAGATCGGCGGCCGGCTGCAACCCGTCGCCGACGCCATCAACGCCGACCTGCGCCGGCGCACGCAGCGGCAGGGCCGCGTCTCGGTGCGCTCGGTCGAGGCGGTGGAGTTCCTGGGCGAGTTGATGCGCGCCGCGCAGGGCTTTCCCTTCACATTGCGCCCGCGCTCCTGGCGGCCGGCGGCGCCGGCCGTCGCCGCCTTCGCGCACGGCGCCGGGGCGGACGCCATCGTCGTCGCGCTGGTGGTCGCGCTGGTCGGGGTGACGGTGCCGCTGCTGACCGGGTCGATCACCATCCTGGTGTTCTGCGCGGTGGCCGCCGACCTGCTGTCGGCGGTCTGGCTGGCCGAGCGGCGGCTGGCCGCCATCGCCGCCCTGGTGGAGTGGCGCCTCGACGAGCCCTGAGTCCGGACGGGGCCATGATCGTTCCGCGACGCAGCATCCCGATGCCGGGGGTTGTTGGGTGGGCGAAGCAACCGGTACGCTGTCCAACTGATATATCGGACGGCGCACGCCGCGGAACATCGGAACAATGGATTCCTTGGAACGAGTGATCCCCCAGGCCGTCGCGGCCGCGGAAGCGCGGCGGTCGGCGCGGGCCGGCATCGCGTGGATGGTGTTCGCCACCCTGCTGTTCGTCACGCAGGACGCGGTGGCCCGCGTGCTGGTGAAGAGCTTTCCGGTGGTCGAGGTGGCCTGGGCGCGCTTCGCCGTGCACTTCGCCATCGCGGCGGTCCTGCTCGGCCTGCGTTCGCCGCGGCTGATGGTGTCGGCGCGGCCGGGGCTGCAGCTGGTGCGCTCGGGCCTGCTGCTGTCGGTCACGATGCTGTCGACGACGGCGCTGGGCATCCTGCCCTTCGTCGATCTGGCGGCCATCGTCAACGTCACGCCGGTTCTGGTGACGCTGCTGTCCATCCCCATGCTGGGCGAGACGGTGGGCTGGCGGCGCGGGCTGGCGGTGCTCGGCGGCTTCGCCGGCGCCATGCTGATCGTCGGGCCGGCGAGCGGCACGTTCCAGTGGGCGGTGCTGCTGCCGCTGGGCTCGGCGACGGCCTACGCCTTCTACCAGATCGTCACGCGCCAGTTGCAGGCCAGCGACCCGACGCTGACGACCTTCTTCTACACCAGCTCGGTCGGCACGCTGGTGTGCACGGCCGCGCTGCCGTTCGTGTGGGTGACGCCGGACCTTTTGTCGGCGGCGCTGATGGCGCTGCTGGGCGCCCTCGGGGCGTTCAGCCACTTCTGCATGATCCGCGCCTTCACCGCCGCGCCCGCGGCGACCGTGGCGCCGTTCAACTACACGACGCTGGTGTGGGCGACGCTGTGCGCCGTTGTCCTATTCGGCGAGGTGCCCGCCGCGACCACCATCGCCGGCGCGCTGATGATCGTCGCCAGCGGGGTGTACATCGTGTACCGGGAGCAGAGAAGGGTGCGGGGCGGCTGATCGATTGCCCCCTCCCTAACCCTCCCCCTCTTCGAGGTGGAGGGAACTCCGCCGTTGCGCCGGCAGCCCCCTCCACCGCAACGCGGGGGAGGGATGGGGCGGGGGCAAACGTCCTACATCACCGCCCCAAGCTGCCAGGGCACGAACTCGTTGTCGCCGAAGCCCAGCGCCTCGCTCTTGGTCTGCTTGCCCGACGCGGTGTCGAGCATCAGCCGGAAGATGCGCCGGCCCATCTCCTCGATGTCCACCTCGCCGGTGACGATCGGGCCGCAGTCGATGTCCATGTCCTCGGACAGGCGGCGGTACATCTCGGTGTTGGTGGACAGCTTCAGGCACGGCGCCGGCTTGAAGCCGGAGACGGAGCCGCGGCCGGTGGTGAAGCACACCAGGTTCGCCCCGCCGGCGATCTGCCCGGTCGCCGACACCGGGTCGTAGCCCGGCGTGTCCATGAACACGAAGCCCTTGGCGTTGACCTGTTCCGCGTACTTGTAGACCTCGACGAGGTTGGTCGTGCCGCCCTTGGCGACGGCGCCTAGCGACTTCTCCAGGATGGTGGTCAGGCCGCCCTTCTTGTTGCCGGGGGAGGGGTTGTTGTTCATCTCGCCGCCTTGGCGCTCGGTGTACTCCTCCCACCAGCGGATGCGGTCGACCAGCTTCTCGCCGACGGCGCGGCTGGCGGCGCGGCGGGTCAGCAGGTGCTCGGCCCCGTAGACCTCGGGCGTCTCGGACAGGATGGCGGTGCCGCCGTTGCGCACCAGCAGGTCGGCGGCGGCGCCCAGCGCCGGGTTGGCGGTGACGCCGGAATAGCCGTCGGAGCCGCCGCACTGCAAGCCGACCACCAGCCCGCTGGCCGGCACCGTGGTGCGGCGCGCCTTGTCGGCGTGCGGCAGCATCTCGCGAATCATCGCCACGCCGGCCTGCGCGGTGGTGCGGGTGCCGCCGCTGTCCTGGATCTTCATCACCTGGAACAGCGGGCCGGGCGTGATGCCGTAGGCGTCCAGCAGGAAATCGATCTGGTTGACCTCGCAGCCCAGGCCCACCATCAGCACGCCGGCGAAGTTCGGGTTGCGGGCGTAGCCCCACAGCGTGCGCTGCAGGATGTCGTAGCCCTCGCCGCTGCCGGCCATGCCGCAGCCGGTGCCGTGCGTCAGCGCCACCACCCCGTCGACGTTGGGGAAGTGCGGCAGCAGCTCGCGCTCCGCCGTCTGGGCGATCATGCGGGCGACGGTGGCCGAGCAGTTCACGCTGGTCAGCACGCCGATGAAGTTGCGCGTGCCGACGCGGCCGTCGGGGCGGACGAAGCCCCGGAAGGTGGCGCGCTCCTCCTCCGGCACGAAGGCCGTGGGGTGGGCGTCGGCGCCGAAGGCGTAGTCGCGCTCGAACGCGTGCAGGCCGAGGTTCTGCACGTGCACGTGCTCGCCCGGGCCGATGTCCTCGGTGGCGAAGCCGATGATCTGGTTGTAGCGGCGCACCGGCTCGCCCGCGCGGATCGCCGCGGTGGAGACCTTGTGACCGGCCGGGATGGCGTCGCGGGTGGTGATGCCCTCGCCGGGCAGCGCGGTGCCGGCCGGCAGCTCGGCGCGGGCGATCACCACGTTGTCGGCGGGGTTGAGGCGGATGACCGGGGAGAGGGCGGCGACGGTGCTCATGGCTTTGCTCCCGATAGGGCCTCCACGGTGCGGCGGGCGCCGTCCGTCAACAGGCGGGCCAGGGCGGCGGTGACAGCGGCGCGGAAGGTTTCGTTCTGCGGCAGGTCGTCGCCGAACACCTCGCGCACCGACAGCAGGGCGGGGGCGAGCGTCGCGGCGTCCATCCCCGCCGACGCGGCGACGGCGGCGAGGCGCTCGGCCAGCGGGTCGCGGACGTCGATGGCCTGCCCCTGCTCGTCGCGGCCGGTGACGTAGCGCATCCAGGCGGCGACGCTCAGCGCCATCCGCTCGATGGGGGCGCCGATGGCCAGCCGCTCGCGGATCGGGGCGAGCAGGCGCGGCGGCAGCTTCTGCGAGCCGTCCATGGCGATCTGCCAGGTGCGGTGCTTCAGCGCCGGGTTGGCGAAGCGTTCCAGCAGCGCCGCCTTGTAGCGCCCGAGGTCGGCGCCGGGCGGCACCGTGAGGGTCGGCGTCACCTCCTCGTCCATCAGGCCGCGGATCAGGCGGGCGTAGGCCGGGTCGGCGATGGCGTCGGACACCGTCTGGTAGCCGGCGAGGTAGCCGAGGTAGGCCAGCGTCGAGTGGCTGCCGTTCAGCAGGCGCAGCTTCATCGTCTCGTAGGGGTGGACGTCGGCGACCAGCTCGGCGCCCTCCAGCTCCCAGGCCGGGCGGCCGGCGGGGAAGCGGTCCTCGATGACCCACTGCGAGAACGGCTCGGTCATCACCGGCCACGCGTCCTCGCGGCCGAGGGCGCGGGTGACGGCGGCGCGGTCGTCCTCGGTGGTGGCCGGGACGATGCGGTCAACCATGCTGTTCGGGCAGGCAACGGTGTCCGCCACCCAGCGGCCCAGCTCCGGGTCGCGCAGCGTGGCGAAGCGGCGCAGGATGCCGGCCAGGGTGTCGCCGTTGCTCGGCAGGTTGTCGCAGGACAGCACGGTGAAGGGCGCGACGCCGGCCTTGCGGCGGCGGTCCAGCGCCTCCACCAGGAAGCCCGCCGCGGTCTCCGGCCGCTGGGGATTGCCGAGGTCGTGGCGGATGCCCGGGTGGTCCTCGTTCAGCGCGCCGGTCGCCGGGTCGTGGCAGTAGCCCTTCTCGGTGACGGTCAGCGTGACGACGCGGACGGTGGGGCGGGTGAGGCGTTCCAGCACCGCCTCGGGATCCTCGGGCGCCACCAGCACCTCGGTGATGGCGCCGACGACGCGCAGGTGGGCGCCCTCGGCGTCGCGCACCGCGACGGTGTAGAGCCCGCCCTGCGGCGCCAGCGCGTCGCGGGTGTCGGGGCTGCGCAGGCTGACGCCGCAGATGCCCCAGGGGCCGACGCTCCGCTTCAGCGCGTCCTCGGTGTAGACCGCCTGGTGCGCGCGGTGGAAGGCGCCGATGCCCAGGTGGACGATGCCGGTGGTGAGCGACGCGCGGTCGTAGCCGGGGCGGGTGATGTCGGCGGGCAGGGCGGACAGCCCCTCGGGATGCAGGCGGTTCACAGCTTGTACGCCTTCTTGGCCAGGGTGTAGGCGAGGTCGACCGCGAGCTCCGCGGCCTCGTCCTCGTCCAGGCGGTGCTCGGCGACGAGGCGCGCCAGGAAGGCGCAGTCGATGCGCCGGGCCACGTCGTGGCGGGCCGGGATCGAGCAGAAGGCGCGGGTGTCGTCGTTGAAGCCGACGGTGTTGTAGAAGCCGGCGGTCTCGGTGACCATCTCGCGGAAGCGGCGCATGCCCTCCGGGCTGTCGTGGAACCACCAGGACGGGCCGAGGCGCAGCGCCGGGTAGTGCCCGGCCAGCGGCGCCAGCTCGCGGCTGTAGCTGGTCTCGTCCAGGGTGAACAGGATGATGGTCAGGTCGCGCTCGTTGCCGAACCGGTCGAGCAGCGGCTTCAGCGCCCGGACGTACTCGGTCTGGCTCGGGATGTCGGCGCCCTTGTCGCGGCCCCAGGCGGTGAAGAGTTGCGGGTTGTGGTTGCGGAAGCTGCCGGGGTGGATCTGCATGACCAGCCCGTCCTCCAGGCTCATGCGGGCCATCTCGGTCAGCATCTGGCCGCGGAACAGCTCGGCCTCCGCCGGGGTGGCGTCGCCGTGCAGCGCCTTGGCGAACAGCGCCTCGGCCTCGGCGCGCGACAGGTCGGCCGTCGTGGCGGTGGGGTGGCCGTGGTCGGTCGAGGTGGCGCCGTACTCCATGAAATACCGGCGGCGGTTGGCGAGCGCGGCGAGGTAGCCGCTCCAGGTCGCGGTGTCCTCGCCGGTGAGGGCGCCCAGCCGCTCGACGTTGGTGCGGAAGCCTTCGAACTCCGGGTCGACGACCGGGTCGGGGCGGAAGGCGGTGACGACGCGGCCGCTCCAGCCGCTCGCGCGGATCGCCTTGTGGTGCTCCAGCGGGTCGAGCGGCGACTCGGTGGTGGCGATGACCTCGATGTTGAACCGCTCGAACAGGGCGCGCGGGCGGTACTCGGGGCGGCGCAGGCGCTCGTCCACCTGGTCGTAGATGCGGTCGGCGGTGGCCGGGCTCAGGCGTTCGGTGACGCCGAAGACGGTCTCCAGCGCGTGTTCCATCCACAGCCGGGTCGGCGTGCCGCGGAACAGGTACCAGTGCGCGGCGAAGCGGCGCCAGATCGTGCGGGAATCGGTCTCCACCGCGGCGCCGTCCTTGCGCGGGATGCCGAGGTCCTCCAGCCGGACGCCCTGGCTGTAGAGCATGCGGTAGATGTAGTGGTCGGGCACCACGAACAGCGTCGCCGGATCGGGGAAGGCGTCGTTCCTCGCGAACCACGCCGGGTCGGTGTGGCCGTGCGGGCTGACGATCGGCAGCGCGCTCACCTCGCCGTACAGGCGGCGCGCGATGGCGCGCTGCGTCGGGTCGCTCGCAAAGAGCCGGTCTTCGTGGAGCATGTCCGTCCCCCTATCGCAATTTTTTGGGTGCGTCGGGTGGCCCTTCCGCCGAGCCATATGGAACCGCGCCGCCGTCGCCGCCACCGACAAATCGGGCCGCCGGTCGGGGGAACCGGCGGCCCAGGTATTCGGGAAAAACGTCAGTCAGCGCAACCATGCACCCCGCGGGACTGCACCAAAACCGCGAGGGCGCTTTTATACTAGAATATTAGTGGAAAAGCGCAAGCCGAATCTGTTGGGGGTGCGCACAAAGGAAAAGGGGGCGGGTTTGGGCCCGCCCCCTCTCATCATGTAGCGCTTGCCCCCACCCCCAACCCCTCCCCCGCCGGAGGCGGGAGAGGGGGGATGGGATCAGCCGCGCGCCTTCGCCTCGATGCGGCGGCGGTGCAGGACGGGCTCGGTGTAGCCGTTGGGCTGCTCGCGGCCCTTGAACACCAGATCGCAGGCGGCCTGGAACGCCACGCTCTTGTCGAAGTCGGGCGCCATCGGGCGGTACAGCGGGTCGCCGGCGTTCTGCTTGTCGACCACCGCGGCCATGCGCTTCATCGTCTCCATCACCTGCGCCTCGGTGGCGATGCCGTGGTGCAGCCAGTTGGCGATGTGCTGGCTGGAGATGCGCAGCGTCGCGCGGTCCTCCATCAGCCCGACGTTGTTGATGTCCGGCACCTTCGAGCAGCCGACGCCCTGGTCGATCCAGCGGACCACGTAGCCCAGGATGCCCTGGGCGTTGTTGTCCAGCTCCTGCTGGATCTCGGTCTCCGACCAGTTCGGGCGGTCGGCCAGCGGGATGGTCAGGATGGCGTCGAGGTCGGCGCGGGCGCGGCTGGCCAGCTCGGCCTGACGCTCGGCGACGTTGACCTGATGGTAGTGCAGGGCGTGCAGCGTCGCCGCGGTGGGCGAGGGGACCCACGCGGTGTTGGCGCCGGCCTGCGGGTGGACGATCTTGATCTTCAGCATGTCGGCCATGAGGTCGGGCATCGCCCACATGCCCTTGCCGATCTGCGCCCGGCCCTTCAGGCCGCACAGCAGGCCGGTGTCGACGTTCCAGTCCTCGTAGGCCTTGATCCACGCGGCGTTCTTGATGTCGCCCTTGCGGATGACCGGGCCGGCCTCCATGGCGGTGTGGATCTCGTCGCCGGTGCGGTCGAGGAAGCCGGTGTTGATGAACACCACCCGCTCGCTTGCTGCGCGGATGCACTCCTTGAGGTTCACCGTGGTGCGGCGCTCCTCGTCCATGATGCCCATCTTGAGGGTGTTGCGGGCCATGCCCAGCGCGTCCTCGACGCGGGCGAACAGCTCGGACGCGAAGGCGACCTCCTCAGGGCCGTGCATCTTCGGCTTGACGATGTACATCGAGCCGGCGCGGCTGTTGCGGTGCGTGCCCAGGCCCTTCAGGTCGTGCAGCGCGATGGCGGCGGTGCACATGGCGTCGAGGATGCCCTCCGGCGCCTCGCTGCCGTCCTTCAGCAGCACGGCGCTGTTGGTCATCAGGTGGCCGACGTTGCGCACCAGCATCAGGCTGCGGCCGTGCAGCGTCAGGGTGCCGCCGTCCGGCGTGGTGTAGGTGCGGTCGGGGTTCAGCTTGCGCTCGACCGTGCCGTTGCCCTTGGGGAAGGTGGCGGTCAGGTCGCCCTTCATCAGGCCCAGCCAGTTGCGGTAGGCGATGGCCTTGTCCTCGGCGTCCACCGCGGCGACCGAGTCCTCGCAGTCCATGATGGTGGTCAGCGCCGACTCGACGACCAGATCGGCCACGCCGGCCGGGTCGGTCTTGCCGATGGCGTGGGCGCGGTCGATGCGGATCTCCAGGTGCAGGCCGTTGTTGGCGAGCAGGATGGCGGTGGGCGCCGCGGCCTCGCCATTGTAGCCGACGAACTTGGCCGGATCCTTCAGGCCGGTGGCGGAGCCGTCGGCGAGCGCCACCTTGAGCGCGCCGCCCTCCACCGTGTAGCCGGTGGCGTCGCGGTGCGAGCCCGCGGCCAGCGGGGCGGCGCCGTCCAGGACGGTGCGGGCGAAGGCGATGACCTTCTCGCCGCGCTTCGGGTTGTAGCCCGCGCCGCGCTCGGCGCCGTCGGCGTCGGGGATCGCGTCGGTGCCGTACAGCGCGTCGTACAGGCTGCCCCAGCGCGCGTTGGCGGCGTTGAGCGCGTAGCGCGCGTTCATCACCGGCACCACCAGCTGCGGGCCGGCGGTGGTGGAGATCTCCGGATCGACGTTGGTCGTCGTGACCTGGAAGTCCGGACCCTCGGGCAGCAGGTAGCCGATCTCCTGCAGGAAGGCCTTGTAGCCGGCGAAGTCGGCCGGCTTGCCGCGGCGGTCGCGGTAGTAGGCGTCGATCTTCGCCTGCAGCTCGTCGCGCTTGGCGAGCAGCGCGCGGTTGCGCGGCGCCAGATCGTGCAGGATGGCGTCGAGCGCCGACCAGAACTGCTGCGGCGACACGCCGGTGCCCGGCAGCGCTTCGTTCTCGATGAACCGGTGAAGTTCAGCCGCGATCTGCAACCCGCCGACCTGAATGCGTTCGGTCACCATATGTCCTTTTCCTCCTAAGTCGATTTCCCTGCGGTGCTTAGGTTTTTTTGAGTGGCTGACGCGTTTCACCGCATGCCCCGGAGGGGCATCCGGCGACACCGTACACGGTCGCGTTCAAGGAATCTCCCCCGAATTAAGGGGGATGCGTCAGCCGGGGAAGAAGCGCTCGCGCCCCATTTCGATGACCGCGCGCGCCGCCCAGGCGCCCGCCGCGATTCCCACGACGTCGCCCATCAGGTCGCTCAGGCTGGCGTCGCGGCCGAACATCCCCTGCACGATTTCGATCATCCCGCCCAGCGCCGCCAGCCCGCCCAGCGCCAGCAGCAGCGACCGGCGGTCGGGGGCGGCGGCGAGCGCCAGCCCGCCCAGCACGGCGAACACCCCGGCGTGCACCAGCTTGTCGATGCCGTGGCCGGGCGGCTCCAGGCTCGGCTGCAGGGCGGCCCAGAAGGCGAAGGCGGCAGCGGCGACCAGCAGCGCCGCGGCCAGACGGCGCAGCGGGGCGGGCAGGGGTGTGTGTTCGGGCATGATCTCAAAGTGGAGGTGTCGGAAGCCCACACCTGTACCGGAAGGTGGGGCGCCGGCGCGACATCCCCGGCGGGGTAACCTGTCCTGATGGGGTACGGCGCGGGTTTCGCGCTAAATTCCATCGAGTTTTACGTGTTGTTAACCTTAACGAGGCATGAATTGCTCATCGACGCGCTGCTCCCCGCGGCGCCTTCCAAACGGTTCGACGGGCCTTCGCGCCCCGGAGGGGATCTCCCCTCCCCCCAGTAAAAAACAGTAGGAAGAGTAGAGCCATGACCGACTTTTACGTCTCGACCAACGGTTCGGACAACAACGCGGGCACCCAGGCCTCGCCGTTCCGGACCATCGAGCGCGCCGCGGATGCGGCCTCGTCGGGCACCACCGTCCACGTCGCCCCCGGCACCTACGAGGGCGGCTTCCAGACGACGACGAGCGGCGTGACCTACGTCTCCGACGTGAAGGGGGCGGCGAAGATCGTCCCGGGTGCCGGCAACGACGCCTATGAGGCGTGGGACAACCGCGGCGCCAACGTCACCATCGACGGCTTCGAGATCGACGGCAGCGTCCACCAGGGCGGCACGCCGTGGCTGTTCGGTGTGTACACCACCGGCTCCAACTCGGTGGTCAAGAACATGAAGGTGCACGACATCGTCCACACCGACGGCGCGCTGGACGCGGCCAAGAGCGGCGGCCAGGGCGGTGCGGGCATCATGGGTGACGGCTACTACGGCGGCACCAACATCAAGATCATCGACAACGACGTCTACCGCATCGGCCCGGACAGCGAGGCGAGCAGCCTGGTGCACGGCATCTACATGGCCACCAACGGCGAGGTGTCCGGCAACGAGGTGTTCTGGGTGATCGGCGACGGCGTCACCTCGTGGCACGACGCCAGCAACCTGACCATCACCGGCAACAAGATCGGCTGGGTGCACGGCGCCGGCGTGATGATCGGCTCGGGCGACAACTACAACAGCAGCGCGCCGAACGATTACTCGAAGGTGACCGGCAACCTCATCACCCACGCCGGCAAGGGCGTCGAGGAGGCGGGCAACGTCGGTTCGCACAACGTCTACAGCGGCAACACGCTGACCGCCAACGGCACCGACTGGCAGCTGAAGTCCGGCGCCAGCGCGTCGGCCGCCATGGAGCTGCTGCCCGAGCACCTGGCGCTGGTCCAGCAGACCGCCGCCCCGGTCGTCGCCGAGACGGCCGCCGTGGCCCACGTCGAGGCCCTGCCGGTGTACGACGCCGTGGCCGGCTTCGAGATGCACACGCTGCACGACGATCTGGCGTCGGCGGTGCACTGACGAAGACGGTTTCCGGACAGGAGCAAGGACCGCTCGCAGGAGCGGCTCCGGCTTACGGAAAAAAGGCAAGGGCCGCTCGCAAGAGCGGCCCTTGTCTGTTGCCGAGGCCGGTCCGCCGCACCTCCCGCCAATGAGGGTCTTGGGTTTCCGGCATTGTCCCGCGGCTGGGGAAATACTGGCAGGCCGGGACGGTTCGGGGAACGAATCTTCGGTGCATAAGGAATGGGCAAAGGGGTGGACGGGTCGGGGTACCCGGCCACCCCTTTGGTCGACATCACACCGCGCACACCTCGGCGCGTTCGAACACGTGCTCGCGATACCAGTCATACGTCTTCTGCACGCCGGTGCGCAGATCGACGCGGGAGCGGAAGCCGGTCGCCTCGACGGCCCTGGTCATGTCCGGGGCGCGGCGGGCGGGCGAGCCCGGATGCTCCGGCAGTGCCTGGATCGGGTTGGCGCGGCCGACCACGTCGAGGATCACCTGCGCCACATCGCCGATGCGCACCTCCGGCGCCTGGGTGCCGACGTTGAAGGTCTGATTGGCGCAGGTCGGCAGCATGCCCATGCGCACCAGATACTCCACCGCGTCGTCCACGTAGCAGAAGGAGCGGCTGTGCTCGACGCTCGCGACCTCCAGCGGCGTGTCGCCGGTCAGGCGGTGCGCCTTCTCCAGCAGCTGCGGCACCACGTGCGACATCCCCATGCGCGGGCCGTAGACGTTGTGGAAGCGCACGATGGTGAAGGGCAGGCCGGAGAAGCGCACCATCGCCTCGCCGTACAGCTTGGACAGCATGTAGGAGGTGCGCGGCTCGGTCAGGTCGCCGCAGGTCAGCGGCGTGTCCTCCGGGGTCGGCACGGGAATGCCGAAGGCCTGGAGCGTGCCGGCGTAGATCTCGCTGGTGGAGGCGAACAGGACGCGCCCCAGCGCCCGCTGCCGCTTGCCCAGCCGGATGATGGTGTCGAGCATCGCGGCGTTCGCCGTCAGCACCTCGTAGGGGCGCGAGCGGACGTGCTGCACGCCGATGATGGCGGCGAGGTGGAAGATGCGGTCGTAGTCGGTGTCGAGCGCCTCCGCCGTGGCGGGGTCGCGCAGGTCGGCCTCGATCATCCGCACGCCGGGCTGGGCGAGCAGGTCCTGCAGCGCGTCGTCGCGCACGCCGCGGGCGTGGTTGTCGAGGATGTCCACCGCGTAGCCGCGCTCGGCGAGCGCGCGGGCGAGATGGTAGCCGATGAAGCCGGCGCCGCCGGTCACGAGTGCCTTGAGCATGTCATCCCCGTCCGATGCTGGTGAAGCCGCAGCCCAGGTCGCGGAGCTGGCGGCGCTGGTCGTCGGTCAGAACGTTGTTGGCGTCGATCACTTCGGGCCGCGCGTCCTTCAGCCACGCCGCGAGGTCGAGGCCGCGGTAGGGCGGCGAGGCCTGGGTGAAGACGACGGCGTCGAAGCCCGCGGGGTCCGGCAGCTCGCGGCACACCGGACGGGCCAGCTCGGCCCAGTAGGCGACCAGCGGGTCGTGCGCGACCACCTTGGCCTCCTCGCGCTCCGCCGCCTCGACGAAGGTCTGGGCCGGCGAGTAGCGGGTGTCGCCGACGTCCTCGCGGTAGGACACGCCGAGCAGCAGGACGCGCTTGTCCTTCAGCGAGCCGCCGAAGCGGGCGCGCAGCTTGTCGAGCGCCACCAGCGGCATGGCGGCGTTGGTGCGCACCGCCTCGCTGGAGAACGGGAAGCCCAGGTCCTCGCGGCCGAACAGCGCGCGCGCCGCCACCGCGCCGAACAGCGGGTCCTTGGTCAGGCAGTAGCCGCCGACGCCGAAGCCGGGCTGGCGCATGTTGGCGTGGGTCGGGCGCTTGCGGACGGCGCCGACGATCTCGAACATGTCGATGCCCACCGCCTCGGCGAAGCGGCCCCACTCCTCCATGAAGGCGATGGTGACGGCGCGGTAGCTGTTCTCCAGCACCTTGGCCGTCTCCGACGCCGTGGTGTTGGCCAGCCGCGTCAGCGGGTAGTCCCTGACGTTGAGCACGGTGGACAGGAAGCGCTCGCAGGCGTCGGCCGCCTCGGGCGTGCGGCCGGAAAAGACGCGCCAGTAGTTGACGATGGAATCGTAGTACTGCGCGCCCGGCATCACCCGCTCGTAGGAATGGGCGAGGTGGATGGCGTCCGCGGGCAGGCCGCGCGCCTCCAGCGCGGCGGCGAGGCGGGGCCAGATCACCCGTTCGCAGGTGCCGGGCGGGACGGTGGTCTCGACGATCACCAGCGCGCCCTGGCGCAGGCGGGCGCCGAGGTCGTCCATGGCGCGCTCCAGCGGGCCGAAGCGGACCTCCGGCTGCGGGGCCGACCAGTCGATGTCGAGGTTGATGTCCACCAGCACCACGTCGGCGATGCCGAACACCTCCGGGTCGTCGGTGGCGGTCAGGTTGCCGGCCTCGTGGGCGCGGGCCAGCGCCGCGTCGAGCGCCGGGTCGCCGCCGGGGAACGGCATCTCGCCGCGGGCGATGCTGGAGACGCGGTGCCGGCCGGCCTCGTTGGGCAGGTCGACGCCGACCACGGAATAGAGCGGTTGCCCGTCCGGCCCGCGCGCGTTGGCAATGGCGATGGCCATGGCGGAGCCGACGAAGCCGAGGCCCTGCACGCAGACCACCGGCCGGCGCCGGTCGACCGCGAGGTCGAGACCGTCCGCCGGTGAAGCGATGTAATTCATTCCAATTCCCCCTAGACTCATTCAGCCGTGCGCGTCGGCCACCGCCGTGCGCCCGGCGAGGGCCCGCGCGGGGTCCGCGAGGACCGGCGGAGCCGTCACGGCGGCGAAGCGGGCCGCCAGGACGCGGTAATCGTGGTTCTCCAGAACGAAGCGCCGGCCGTTCCCGCCGAGGTCGGCGCGTTCCTCCGGCGTCATCTCGGACAGGCGCAGCAGCGCGTCGGCGAAGGCCTGCGCGTCCTCGGGCGGCACGGTGAAGCCGCACCGCCCCTCGGCGACCAGATCGTTGCTGGCGCCGCAGGACTGCACGATCGGCCGGCCGGCCAGCATGTAGTCGAACATCTTGTTGGGCGAGACGCCGTACTTGTAGATCGGGTTGCGTTTCCACGGCATGGTCAGCACGTCCATCTCGGCCAGGAAGCTCTGGACGAGCGCCTTGGGGATCACGCCCATGTGGTGGAAGTTCGGCAGCGCCGCCGCGGCGATGCGCTCCCTGAACGCCGCCTCGGCCGCACCGCCGCCGACGAAGATGAAGGAGATCGGCTTGTCCTTCAGGCGGATCGCCGCCTCCAGGATCGTCTCCACCGGGTTCGACGGGTTGATGCCGCCGGCGTAGCCGACCAGGAAGTGGCCGCGCGCCCGCTCCGCGGCGATGCGGGCGGCCAGCGGTTCCGGCAGCGGGCCGGGCTCGGCGTTGAGGAAGGCGGCGACCGGGATGCCGTTGGGGACGTGCACGAACTTCGCCGGGTCGAGGCCGCGCCCGACCAGGTAGTCGCGGGCGTGCGGCAGGATCGAGACCAGCGTGTCGACGTTGCGGCAGGCGTAGTCCTCGGCCGCCTGCATCGCCCGGATGAACGGGTGCTTCGGCGAATAGCCGCCCAGCATCATCGGCGTCAGCGGCCACAGGTCGTGCAGCTCGAACACCAGCCGCGCCCCGGCCCGGCGCGCGATGCGGGCGCCGGGGTAGATGTCGAGCGGGTAGGTGGAGGAGCAGATCACCACGTCCGGCCGCTCCTCCCGCGCCAAGCGGGGAGCGTAGGCCCACAGCTTGGAGACGAAGGTCGCCATGTTGGCGACCCGGCCCATGCCGTTGCCGGCGTAGGGGGCGGTGCGCAGCCAGCGGTAGCGCACCCCCTCCTCCACGTCGGTGGCGAGGTCGTGGGTGACCTCGGGCTGGCGGGCGCGCAGGTGCGAGTGGCTCGCCCCCACGATGGTCACCCGATGGCCGGCCGCCACCCACTCGCGGGCGAGGTAGAACGGCCGGTACTCCATGCCCAGCCGGTCCGACCCCGCGTAGTGGTTGATGAGGAGGATGTTCATGCGGGGCGCCCCCAGAATTTGAAAGGCGCTTTGCCCCCTCCCCATCCCTCCCCCGCTCTCGGCGGATCCAAAGGATCCGCCTGCCGCGTCAGCGCAAGCGAAGCTTGCGCGAGAGCTTCGCGGTGGAGGGGGCAGTGCGGCGGAGTTCCCTCCACCTCGAAGAGGGGGAGGGTTAGGGAGGGGGCAAGCGTCGGCATCCGCATCATTCCGCCGCTGCTTGCGTCGCCACGATGCCGGCCCCGAACGCACCGGCGATATACTGCTGGTCCTCGGCCGTCAGGTACGGGTGCATCGGCAGGCTGAACACCGTCTCCATCAGCCGGTCGGTCACCGGCAGCGCGCCGCCGGCCACCGGGTAGTGCTGGTAGGCCTTCTGCCGGTGCAGCGGCTTGGCGTAGTAGATGGCGCTGGGGACGCCGTTCTCCTTCAGCCGCTTCATCAGCGCGTCGCGCGACCCGCTGCGCAGCGTGTACTGCGCCCACGCCGACGTGCAGCCGGGCAGCAGCGCTGGGCGGGCGAGGCCGGGCGGCAGCAGCGCGTCGTAGCGGTCGGCGACCTGGGCGCGCGCCTCCAGCTCCTCGGCGAAGATCGCCAGCTTCTCGATCAGGATGGCGGCCTGCACCGTGTCGAGGCGGCCGTTCATGCCGATGCGGACGTTGTCGTACTTGTCCGAGCCCTGGCCGTGCACGCGCAGCGACTTCAGGACCGCCATGGTCTCGTCGTCGTCGGTGAACACCGCGCCGCCGTCGCCGTAGCAGCCCAGCGGCTTGGCCGGGAAGAAGCTGGTGGTGGTGAGGTCGCCCAGCGTGCCGACGGGGCGGCCGCGGTAGACCGCGCCGAACGCCTGCGCCGCGTCGCAGACCAGCCACAGGCCGTTCTCACGCACGATCGGCTCGATGGCGTCGTAGTCGCAGGGCTGGCCGAAGATATCGACGGTGATGACGCCGACCAGCGGCAGTCCCTGCTCGCGCGCCGTCAGGACCGCCGCCTTCAGGCTCTCGGCGTCCATGTTGTAGGTGTCCTCCAGCACGTCGGCGAAGACGGGCACGCCGCCGAGCATGGCGACGGCCTCCGCCGTGGCGCAGAAGGTGAAGGAGGGGACGATCACCGCCTCGCCGGGCTTCAGCCCCTTGGCCATCAGCGCCAGCACCAGCGCGTCGGTGCCGTTGGCGCAGGACAGCGTGTGCTTCGCCCCGCAGAAGGCGGAGAGCCGGCGCTCCAGCTCGCCCACCTCCGGGCCCATGATGTAGGCGCCGTGGTCGAGGACGCGGGCGACCGCCGCGTCGAGCCGGTCGCGGATGCGCCGCTGCTGCCGGCCGAGGTCGATGAACTCGATGGTGCGGCGCATGGGGATCGGATCGGTCATTGGGGCTTTCCCTTCTCTTGGGGCTTCTGTCAGGCGATCTTGGTTTCGGCGTCCTCGACGATCTCGACCAGCTGGCCGTTGTCGTCGATGCGGTAGCGCTGGCCGGTGCGCGGGCAGGTCAGGTCGTCGCCCAGCTTCTCGCCGGCGTGGCTGACCCAGCCGATCTGGCGGGCCGGGTTGCCGACCATCAGCGCGTGCGCCGGCACGTCCTTGGTGACCACCGCGCCGGCGCCGATGAAGCAGTAGGCGCCGAGGTTGTGGCCGCAGACGACCGTGGCGTTGGCGCCGATGGAGGCGCCGCGGCCGACGTGCGTGACGCGGAACTCGTCCTTGCGCTCGATCTCGGCGCGCGGGTTGTTGACGTTGGTGAAGACGCAGCTGGGGCCGCAGAACACCCCGTCCTCCAGGATTACGCCGGGGTAGACGCTGACGTTGTTCTGGATCTTGCAGCGGTCGCCGACCGTCACGTCGGGGCCGATCATGACGTTCTGGCCGATGTTGCAGCCGCGCCCGACCACCGTGTTCTTCAGCACGTGGGTGAAGTGCCAGATCCGCGTGCCCTCGCCGACCACCGCGCCGTCGTCCACGCAGGCGGTCTCGTGCACGAAGAAGGGCGGCTTCTCGACCGCCGCGGCGACCGGCTGCGCGCGCTTCAGATCGACCCACTCGCCGGTCTTCATGGAGCGCTGGGCGGCCTCCAGCACCGACAGCACGCCGATGCCCTCGTTGACGTCGGTGCGCGCCTGCCTGCCGTCGCGGATGCACTCCAGGAAGTGCAGGCACTCCAGGCGCAGCGGCTCGGCCGGCAGCACCTCGATGGGGGTGGCGTCGGCCTTGGCGGGCTCGGCCGCGCCGTCGCGCCAGGCGACGCGGTGCGGGTAGAGCACCAGCTTGTGCGTCCACGCCTGCCCGTCGTCGAAGACGGCCATGCCGGCCTCGCCGACCACGACCAGCTTCTGCTCCTTGTTCGGGTGCAGCCAGGAGACGTGGATGTGGCCGTTGATGCCGTTGGCGAACTTGAGGTGCGTCGTGGTGACGTCGGCGATGCCGTTGTAGAGGTAGCTGTGGCCGACCGCCTGCACGCTTTCCGGCGCCTCGCCGGCCAGCGCCAGGATCATCGAGATGTCGTGCGGGGCGAAGCTCCAGAACACGTTCTCGGTGCGGCGGAATTTGCCGAGGTTCAGCCGGTTCGAATAGATGTAGCGCAGCCGCCCCAGCCGCCCCTCGGCCACCAGCTGCTTCAGGCGCAGGAAGGCGGGGTGGTACTGCAGCAGGTGGCCGACCATGACGACGCGCCCGCGCGCCTCGGCGGCCGTGCGCACCTTGGCGGCGTCCTCCTCGGCCAGCGCCAGCGGCTTCTCCACGAAGACGTGCTTGCCGGCGTCGATGGCGCGCAGCGCCAGCGCGGCGTGCGTCTCCGCCGGGGTGGCGAGAACCACCGCGTCGATCTCCGGGTCGGCCAGCACCTCGTCCAGCGTGCGGTTCGGCACGCCGAACTGCGCCGACAGCTCGGCCGCGCGCGCCGGGTTGGCCTCGCAGATCGCCGCCAGCGCCTCCGTCAGGTGGAAGTTGCGCACCAGGTTGATGCCCCAGTAGCCGCACCCCACCACCGCGACGCGCGGGACGGCCGCCTCGTTCCGTTCGTTGCTCATGCCTTGGCCACCGTGTCGGGAGTTTCGGGGAGCCCCAGCGCGCCGACCGCGTTGCGCGTATCGACGACCAGCTTCGAGAAGCGCAGGAGCTTGGCGTAATCCACGTCGTCGTGGTCGGTGACGATCACCGCCGCGTCGTAGCGGGCGAGCGCGTAGTCCTCGAACGGCACGCAGGCCTTGCCGGCGAGGTCCGCATGCTGCCGGGTCGGCGGGATCGTCGCGAAGTAGGGGTCGTAGTAGTCGACCTTGGCGCCGGCGCGGTCGAACAGCTCCATGATGGTCAGCGCCGGGCTCTCGCGCATGTCCGACACGTTCTTCTTGTAGGCGATGCCGACCACCAGGATGCGCGAGTTCGACAGCCCCTTGTGGAAGCGGCGGTCCAGCTCGTCGCGGGTGCGGTTCACCACGTAGCGCGGCATGCTGTTGTTGACCTCGCCCGCCAGCTCGATGAAGCGGGTGGCGATGCCCAGCTCGCGCGCCTTCCAGGTCAGGTAGAAGGGATCGATGGGGATGCAGTGCCCGCCGAGGCCCGGCCCGGGGTAGAAGGGCATGTAGCCGAACGGCTTGGACTTCGCGGCCTCGATCACCTCCCAGATGTCGATGCCCATGCGGTCGTAGACGATCTTCAGCTCGTTCACGAGCGCGATGTTGACCGAGCGGAAGATGTTCTCCGTCAGCTTCACCGCCTCCGCCGTCTCGGGCGAGGAGACCGGCACCGTCTTGACGAACTGCTCGTACAGCGCGTTGCACAGCGCCAGCGCGGCGTCGCCGTCGCCGGAGACGACCTTGGGGATGCGCGCCGTCTCGAAGTGAGCGTTGCCGGGGTCCTCGCGCTCCGGCGAGTAGGCGAGGAAGAAGTCCTCGCCGGACTTCAGGCCGGAGGCCTCCAGGATCGGCTTCATCACCTCGGTGGTGGTGCCGGGGTAGGTGGTGGACTCCAGCACCACGAGATGGCCGGGGCGCAGGTGCTTCGCGATGGTGTGCGCCGTCGCCTCGACGAAGGACAGGTCGGGCTCGTGGTGCGGGCCCAGCGGGGTGGGCACGCAGATCAGGATGGCGTCGGCCTCCTTGAAGCGGGAGGCGTCGGTGGTGGCGCCGAACCGCTCGGCCGAGACGATCTTCCCGATGCGCTCGTCGGCGATGTGCTGCAGCGGGCTCTTGCCGCCGTTCAGGTGCTCCACCGTGCGCGCGTCGATGTCGTAGCCGATGACCTTGAAGCCCGCCTCGCAGGCCGCCAGCGACAGCGGCAGCCCGACATAGCCGAGGCCGACCACCGCCACCGTCGCCGTGCGCTCGCGGTAGCGGTCGAGCAGGCGCTCCAGGTCGGACAATTGGGCGGGGGCACGCGCGAGGTCCGGCTTGGGCCCCAGTTGCAGCAGGGGCGCGTGCTCGGTCAGCCGGCGCCGCCGCAGCAGATCCTCAAGAGCTTCGGTGGTCGTGTTGTCGAGTTGGTCCATCGTTTCCCCCTGCACGGACGCGCGCGGGGACGATCCGCGGGCGCCGTGGTGTGGCCGGTGTGTGGTCGGTTTCGCTGTGGGTCGCCGACGGCGTCCCCCGCACCCGGAGCCGCCAGTATTGTCTTTTGCGGCGCACCTTCTTATGGAAAAGAAGGAGCGGGCGGGCCGTGCGTCGGGCTAGTCCGGAAGCACAGCGCGGTTCTCCAGATTCCGGAAGCGGCGCAAGGTCTCTTCGGAGGGCAGGCCGATGCCGAAGACGGCGAGCACGCCGCGCACCAGCCACACCACGTCCAGCGGCAGGCTGCGGCGCGGGAAGTACTCCAGGTCGATGCGCGCCTTCGCGGGAAAGAGGACCGCGCGGTAGAAGTCGTGCGGATCGACGCCGTCCGGGAACAGGGCGCCCTCGTTGCGGAAATACACCTGGTTCGGGCCGAAGATGCCCGGCCGGTGGTCGAGCACGCCCCGGTAGATGCCCTCGAACCCGTCGGCGAAGTCCAGCGTCTCGGGGCGCGGGCCGACGATCGACATGTCGCCCCTCAGCACGTTCCACAGCTGCGGCACCTCGTCGATCTTGGTGCGCTCGAGGAAGCGGCCGACGCGGGTCATGCGGCGGTCGTTCTTCACCGTCACCGCCTTGCCGGTGGCGCCGTCGTGGAACTTGCGGAACTTGTACAGGCGGAAGATCCGCCCGTGCAGGCCCAGCCGGTTCTGCGCGTAGAGGATCGGGCCCGGCGAATCCAGCCGGATGGCCAGCACCACCGGGATCAGGATCGGCAGGAAGCAGACGATCCCGGCCAGCGCCACCACCACGTCGAAGACCCGCCGCAGCGTGGCGTCGGCCCGGCCGACGGCGCCGATGCGGGCCGGTGCCCGGTCGCGGACGTCGGACTCGCTGGTCATGCGGCGATCCCCTCGCGCTGGCTGGACAGGGCACGGGCCAGCGCCCGCACCACCGTATCGACGTCCGCGGCGTCCATCTTCGGGTGCAGCGGCAGCGTCAGCTCGCGGCGGGCGAACTCCTCGGTGCGGGGCAGGCTGACGCCGGGGAAGCGCTCGCGGTAGTAGGTGAAGTGGTGCAGCGGCGCGTAGTGCACGCTGGTCTGCACCCCGTCGGCGCGCAGCGAGTCCGCGACGCGCTGGCGATCCACGCCGTCCGGCAGCAGCACCGGCATGATGTGGTGGGCGGACGCCCGCGGCTCGGCGAACGGCACGGTGATGTCCGGGCAGTCGCGGGCCAGCCGGGCGCGGTACAGCCCGGTCAGCGTTGCGCGCGTGGCGTTCCACCCGGGCAGCTTGGCCAGCTGCACCAGCCCGATGGCGGCGCGCAGCTCGTCCATGCGGTAGTTGAAGCCGAGGTCCACCACGTCGTAGCCGCTGGCGTGGCCGCTCAGGCGCTGCTGCACGCTGGTGGTCATGCCGTGGCCGCGCAGGGTGCGCACGCGGTCCAGAACCGCCGGGTCGCGGGCGACGACGGCGCCGCCCTCGGCGGTGGTCATGTTCTTGTTGCCGTAGAAGCTGAAAACGCCGGCATCCCCGATGGTGCCGGCGCCCTCCACCCCCGCCGCATGGGCGGCGTCCTCGACGATCATGAGGCCGTGCGCCTGCGCGAAGGCGCGCCATCGCCCGGCGTCGGGCAGGTAGCCGGCGTAGTCCACCAGCATCGCCGCGCGGGTGCGCTCCGTCACCTTGGCCGCGGCGTCGTCCAGCGACATCAGCGGCAGGGCGGGGTCCTCGACGTCGACGAACACCGGCGTGGCGCCGACGTGCAGCACGACGTTGGCGGTCGCCACGAAGGTGGCGGACGGCACCAGCACCTCGTCCCCCGGCCCGATGCCCAGCGCGGCCAGCGCCAGGTGCAGGCCGGCGGTGGCGGAGCTGACGGCGACCGAGTCCGGCACGCCCTGGGTCTCGGCGAAGGCCTTCTCGAACGCGCGCACCCGGTCGCCCATGGTGATCCAGCCGGCGTCGATGACGGCGGCCAGGGCGGCCTTTTCCTCCTCGCCCAGCGAGGGCTCGGCTACCAGAAGCATGACGTCTTCCCCCCCAAGGGACTCACATGGATCGACTCACATGGATGGGGGACGGCGGGCCGACGCTCCACCGCCCCCGGACGGCGTCAGGCGACGGCCCTCGTCTCGAAGGTGGGCCACTGCTCGTCCCAGGCCATTTCCTGGACTTTCTGGAAGTCGTCGACGCGCCCGATGTCGAGCCACAGGCCGCCGTGCTGGAAGATGCTGACCGGCTCGCGCGCGGCCATCATGCAGGCCATCAGGTTGTCGAAGCCGAACGGCACCCCGTCGGGGATGTAGGGCAGGATCTCCGGCTCCATGCAGTACACGCCCATGCTGACCAGGTGGGTGAGCGTGGGTTTCTCCTGGAAGCGGGTGACCCGGTTGTTGTGCTCCTCGATGATGCCGAAGTCGGTCTCGATGGTGCGCCGCGCCGTGGCGATGGTCAGCTTGCCGCCCTGGCGGTGGTGGAAGTCGGCGAAGGCCCCGAGGTTCAGGTCGGTCAGCACGTCGCCGTTGATGACCAGGAAGGTCTCGTCCAGCTGCTCGCGCAGCAGGCGCAGCGCGCCGACCGTGCCCAGCGGCTCGTTCTCCTCCGTGTAATGGATGTTGACGCCCCACTGGCGCCCGTCGCCGCACACGGCGCGGATCAGGTGGCCGAGGTAGCCGGTGGTGATGTAGACGTCCTGCACGCCGTTGCGCCGCAGCCATTTCAGCAGAAGCTCGAGCACCGGCTTCGATCCCACGGGCATCAAGGGCTTCGGCAACACCGTCGTGTAGGGCCGGAGCCGCATCCCCTTGCCCCCGCACTGGATAACGCCTTTCATTCCTTTCCTCCTCTAGTGCCTCGACCAGCGACTTCTCGCACCCCCTGCCGGGAAAACCGTTCTGGCGGGGCACGGGCAAGCCGGCACCCCCACGAGGCGTCGGCGGGCATGTTATGTTATGCTTCGCAGGGGTGTAAACACGTTCCCTGGGTGTAAGCATAAGGCGCGTGGTGCGGGATTCAGCGACCTTCCGCGCCCGGATTTGCCGAAATAAAGAGGTAGCGAAAGGCTTGGCGCGCAGGCTTTCTGCCCCGATTTGCGCAGCGGGCGCGTCCGTGTATAGCCTCTTTTTACGTTTACACCGCGTTTTCAGCGGTCTTATGCTCATGGCGCTGGCAGGAGTGGAGGGCTTTCCGGGAATCGGCATCCGGAAGCGGCGCTCGGGCTGCGCGTGGCGGCCCGGGCGAATAAGAAAAAACGAAGCCGATGCGCGGCGTGCGCGGCCGCATGGCCTGCCGGCCAGTGCTGCGCCTTTCATGAATGGTGAAAGGGAATGGGTATGGATCAATATGAGATCGTGCACGCCGGCGTTCGGGAGACGGTGCCGCACGTCAAGGAAGGAAGCGCCCCCACCGGCGAGACGGACGCCGTCGCGGCCTTGAAGCGCCGCAAAGTGCTGATCGCGGTGCTGGTCGTCGTCGCCACGGTGGCGGCGCTGGCGGTGACCCGGCTGATGACCCCGCTGTACGAGGCGGAGGCCGGCATCATGTTCAACCCGCGCGAGCTGACGCTGATCGGGGCGACGACCCAGCAGGGCACCATGCTCCCGTCCGAGGAGACGGCGCGCAAGAACTACATCGCCATCGTCCGCTCGCGCGGCGTGGCCGAGGCGGTGGTCGACCGTCTCCAGCTCGACAAGCTGCCGGAGTTCAACCCGACCCTGCGCCCGCCGTCGCGCACCCAGGTGATCGTCGACGAGGTCCGCACCACGATCTCGGGCTGGCTCGGGCCGGTGCTGGACTACCTGCCGGACTCGATGCGCAAGACCGACACCAGCTGGCGCGACGGGGAGCTGACCGAGGAGCGCCTGCGCGACGAGATCATCAACCGCTTCCTGCGCCGGCTTGAGACGTCGTCCAGCGACGCCTCGCGCGTGATCGGCATCCGCTTCCTGTCCGAGGACAAGCAGCGCGCGGCGCTGGTCGCCAACACGGTGGCCGAGCAGTTCATCATCCGCAAGCGCGACCAGGAGCTGGCGGGCGCCGAGGTGCTGTCCCGCAACCTGACGCAGGAGGTCGCCGACCTCAACAAGGATATCCAGGACGCCGAGCGCAAGGTCGATGAGCGGCGCCTGGCGCTGGGCATCCATTCCGACGCCAGCATGAAGGCGCTCAACGACCGCATGGCCGAGCTGGGCCGCCAGCTCACCGCCGCCGCCGGCGAGCGCGTGCGCGCCGAGGCGGAGTTCGCCCAGGCGCAGTCGGTGCGCGGCGGCGGCGACGCCGGCTCGGCGGCGCAGGTGCTGGGCTCGCCGCTGATCCAGCGGCTGCAGGAGGCGGCGGCCGGGGCGTCCAGCCGCGTCGCCCAGCTGCAGCTGCGCTACAACGACCAGCACCCGCAGCTGATCGCCGCGCGCTCCGAGCTGCGCGACATCCGCGGCAAGATCGCCGAGGAGGTCGGCAAGATCCAGAACGCCCGCCACAACGCCGTCGCCATCGCCAAGGCCAACGAGGCGGGCCTGCGCCAGCAGATGGACCAGCTGAAGGCGCAGATGGCCCGCGCCAGCGAGTCCGAGGTGGACATCGCCGTGCTGGAGCGCGAGGTCGAGGCCAAGCGCACGCTGATGCCGCAGCTCACCCAGCGGCTCAACAACGCCAACGCGCAGATCGACTACCTGCGCAACCAGGGCGCCGACACCCAGGTGATCTCGCAGGCGGTGGTGCCGCGCTTCCCCAGCCACCCGCCGGTGCTCGCCATCATGGCGACCGCGGTGGTGCTGGCGGCCGGCGGCGGCGGCGTGCTGGCGGTGATGCTGGAGCGCGCCGACCACACCATCCAGAGCACCTCGCAGCTGCGCTCCATCACGCCGCTGCGCGTGCTGGGCACGCTGCCGGTGGCGCGCCGCCGCCGCCGCTCGCCCGCCCATTCGGTGGTGGAGGGCAGCGATTCGGCCTATCTGGAGCACCTGCGCACCATCGCGCTGAGGGCGGGGGCGGCCGGGCCGGCGCCGGTGAAGGTGCTGCTGGTCACCTCCTCGGTCTCCGGCGAGGGCAAGAGTACCGCGGCGTCCTCGCTGGCCCGCATGCTGGCGCTGTCCGGCCGGCGGGTGATGCTGATCGACGCCGACCTGCGGGCGCCGACCATGCACAAGGTGCTGGGCCTGCGCCGCAACCGCGGCCTGGCCGAGTTCATCCAGGAGGGGCTGGGGCTGGACGAGGTGGTGCAGCGCGACGAGGCGTCGGGCTGCGACGTCATCGCCGCCGGCCACTGCCGCGGCGCCTCGGCCGACGTGGTGTCGTCGCTGCGCATGCAGGAGCTGATCGGCCATCTGGCGATCACCTACGACACGGTGATCATCGACTCGCCGCCGGTACTGGCGGTGTGCGACGCGCACATCCTGGCCCGCATGGCCGACCGCACGATCATGATGGTGCGCTGGAAATCCACCCAGGTATCGACGCTGGTCAGCGCCCTGCAGCGCCTGTCCGACGACAACGTGCCGGTGGACGGCCTCGTGCTGTCGCAGGTGGACGGCAAGAAGTACAGCGTCTACGGCTACTCGGACTCGGAGATCTTCTCCTCGGGGTTCCGGAAGTACTACACGCACTGACGGCGGCACGGCCGGACGGAATGGGGAGCGGCGCCGGGCGCCGCTCCCTTTTTTCGTGGGTGTTCCTGCATTGGTTTTTCGTGGGGGGCCTGCGTCGGACCCCCCTCCTGACCTCCCCCCACTTCGCGGGGGGAGGAATATTGCTCCCTCCCCGCGAAATGGGGGAGGGATGGGGTGGGGGGGGTCGCCGCGAGCACGTCACACGCACAAAAAAAGCCCCCCTCCGCGAAGGAGGGGGGCTTTTTGGAAAGAGCGAAGCTTACGGCCGCCCGTCCATCCCGCTGCGCACCATGCCCGGCTGCAGCACGCCGTACGCCGGCGCCACGCGGTCGTAGAGCTGCATCAGCCGGGCCTCTTCATTGGCCCAGTTGAAGTGCGCCTTCACCGCCTCGCGGCCGCGGCGGCCCATGGCCTCGGCCTCCTCCGGGTGGTCGAACATCCACTGGATCGCCTGGGCGATGGCGTCGGGGTCGGTGCAGTTCACGCACAGGCCGCAGCGGTGCGTCTCGATCAGGCCGCGGTGGTAGGGGAAGTCGGCGGTGATCACCGGGATCCCGGCCGCCATGTACTCGTAGAGCTTGACCGGCTGGGTGTCGATGTAGTTCTGCGTCGGGTAGTACAGCGCCAGCCCGACCCGCGATTCGCCGAGCAGCGTCTGCACGCCCGCGCGGTCCACCCGGCCGCGGAACTCGACCCGCGGCCAGCCGGGCGAGGCCTCCATGTCCCGCTTCAGCGCCGACGTCTCGATGCCGCCGGCCAGCAGCATCTTCGCCCGCGGGTCGGCGACCCGGGCCATGGCGTCCACCATCTCCACCGCGCAACGGTCGGCGCATATGGTGCCGGCGAAGGCGACGCCGCGGCGCTCGGCGAAGGGCGGGGCGCCGTCGCCCTTGAACTCGGTGAACAGCGCGAAGTTCTGCACCAGCGCCGTCTTGTCCCTGGGGAAGCGCTTGGCGATGGTCGGCGTCGCCGCCACCACGCCGGACATGGTGCGTCCGGCCAGCCACTCCACCGCTTCCGCCAGCGCGGCGATCGGCGGGCGCAACGCCTTGGGGATCCAGGTGCGGGTCAGGATGTCGCGCGGCAGGTCCTCGTGCACGTCGTAGATCACCCGCTTGCCGAGCAGGCGCAGCACCAGCCCGCCGGGGATCAGCTCCGGGTCGTGGAAGTGGTAGACGTCGCCCCTCTGCCGCAGCCCGGCGGCGACCACCGCCGACGTCGTCTGGAGCAGGCGCCCGACGAGGCCGGAGCGGCGCTTCAGCGCCACGATGTCCACCTCCTGCCGGCGCACCGGGCGGCCGTCGTCGGTGAGATAGCGGTTGTCGGGGATCACCAGCGACACGTCGTAGCCGGCCCGCGCGAGGCCCGAACATTCCTTGGCGAAGATGCGGGCGTCGTCGGCCAGGTGCGTCGAGGTCAGGTGGACGACCTTGACGCGCTCCGGCGGCGAATGGCTGTCAGGCATGAGATCGTTTCCCCCATCATGGCGGAGCCGGGGCGCCCCCGGACACGGCTGTGTTATCTTACCGTACAACCGGGAAATCCCCGCAGGGAACCGCGCAAAAAGAGCAAACGCGCGCGCAGGCGCGCCGGATTTGCCCTCTTTGGAGGCACGGCGGCGGCGCCGCGCGGACACCCCTTCTTCTCTCTTATGGCGCGTTTACCGGCCGTCTTCGATAAGATAACATCGGCCGCTGTGCCCAACCGGCGACGAGGCGGGAGCGGATATGACGATGCACGTGCAGCTCGATCGGACCTATGGCATCCAGCGCCGCGCCGGCCCGCTGCCCGCCTTTCTCGACGACCTGCTGTCGATCGAGATGTGCTTCATGCTGTACCTGACCGCCGGGCGCTACAAGGCGCTGCCGGAGTTCGAGTTCCTGCCCGTCGATCCGACGATGTTCTTCTTCGTGCTGACGGTGGCCCTGATCATCCACAAGGTGGGCGCGCGCGAGATGCGGCTGCTGCCGCTGGACGCCCCCGACCTGCTGATGATGGGCTTCGTGGCGCTGGGCGTCGTCAGCGTCTTCTGGTCCAGCCTGGACCCGAAGAACATCGACAAGGCGTGGCGCTTCGTGCTGGCCAGCACCAGCGCCTACTTCATCGCCAGGATCCTGGTGCAGGACCCGGAGCGGCGCGACCGGCTGGTGCGGCTGCTGATCGGCTTCAGCGTGGCGCTGATGGCCTATTATTCCTTCCACCGCTGGGTCGTCGGCATCAGCATGTGGGAGCTGGAGAACACCGGCCGCATCCGCGGCAACAACTACCTGGAATACGGCGCGCACGCCGGCTGGATGTTCTTCGGCGCGCTGGCGATGGTGGTGTTCGGGCCGCGGAAATTGCTCATCCCGGCGCTGATCGGAGCGGTGGCGGGGCTGTTCCTGCTGACGCTGATCGGCGCGCGCGGCTCGCTGGTGTTCTCGGCGCTCGCCATACCGCTGGCCGGCGCCATGCTGGTGATCGGCCGGCGGCGGGAAGGCGGCGGCGTCCAGCGGCTCGTCGTGCTGCTGGTGGTGCTCGCCGTGATGGCCTGGGTCGGCTACGCCGCGCTGGTCGCCATCAAGGGCTTTAGCGAGGCGTCGGAGCAGCTCTACACGCTGGAGCGCCTGTCCGGGCAGATCTCCAACGAGGCGACCTATTCGATGGACATCCGCGCCGAAGGGCGCGACCTGGCGTTCCGGCGCTGGCTCGAGCTGCCGCTGTTCGGCTGGGGCCTCGGCGAGTTCCGTCTCCAGCTCCCCACGCTCGACTACCCGCACAACCTGATGCTCGAGACCCTGATGGAGCTGGGGCTGGCCGGGGCGGTGCCGTTCGCCGCGCTGCAGATCATCGCGCTGTTCGCCTGCCTGCGCGCGATCCGGAACCCGGACTCCTCCTGGATCGAGATGATGATCGCGTTGAAGTTCCTCACCGAGATCGTCTCGCACGCGAGCATCGAGGGTTACCTCGGCGACAACCGCATGTACTTCACGCTGATCGCCCTGGCGCTCAGCATCGGGCGGACCAAGCCCCAGGCGCCGAAATCCCAGACCCCCAAGCCCCAGCCTCCGGAGCCCCGCACTCCGAAGCCGGTGTACGTCCGATGATCGCCGAGCTGGCCTTCCACCTCTACGTCTCCGCCGCCGGGGTGGACGTCAACCCGGGCACCGCCGACCGGCCGGTGCGCAGCATCGCCCGCGCCGCCGAACTGGCCAAGCCCGGCACCGTCGTGCACGTGGCGCCCGGCACCTACGAGGGCGGCTTCCAGACCGCCGCCAGCGGCACCGCGGAGGCGCCGATCGTCTACCTCTCCGAGGTGCCCGGCGCGGCGCGCATCGTGCCGCCGGCCGACAGCCGCAAGCAGGAGGCCTGGGACAACCGCGGCGCCGACGTGGTCATCGACGGGTTCGAGATCGACGGCAGCGCGTACCGGGGCGGCAAACCCTGGCTGTTCGGCGTGTACACCACCGGCTCGCGCTCGGTGGTGCGCAACACGAAGGTGCACGACATCGCCCGCGACGCCGCGGCCATGCGCGCCGCCAACACGGGCAACCAGGGCGGCGCCGGCATCATGGGCGACAGCTACTACGGCGGCCTGGACATCACGATCTCCGGCAACACCGTCTACAACATCGGCCCGGCCGAGGTGAGCAGCAACTTGGTGCACGGCGTCTACATGGCGACGCGCGGGACGGTGCTGAACAACCTGATCTACCAGGTGGTCGGCGACGGCATCAGCACGTGGCACGACGCCACCGAGGTGAAGATCCTCAACAACACGGTGTTCCAGGCGCGCGGCGCCGGGATCCTGGTCGGCGCCGGTGATTTCTACAAGCGCAGCGGGCCGCACGACGGCTCGCGAATCGCCAACAACCTCGTCTACGACAACACCAAGGGCATCGAGGAGGGCGGCGCGGTCGGTACGCGGAACGCCTACACGCACAACCTCATCTACGGCAACCGCACCGACTGGCGGCTGCGCGTCGGCCGGGCGGAAGCGACGGTGGCCGCCGACCCGCGGTTCGTCCGCTACGACCGGCTGGGCGGCGGCGACTACCGGCTCGCCCCCGGCTCGCCGGCCATCGACGCCGGCACGCCGGCCGCGGCGCCCGCCACCGACCTGGACGGCGTGGCGCGGCCGCAGAACCGGGGCGTCGACATCGGCGCCTACGAGCGCGCCGGGCCCACCAAGACCTCCGCCGCCGTGCCCTGAGCAGCCCCCATCCACCACTGGCCCATTCACTATTGGAGGGACCATGAACGACATCCGTCCGCTCATCGAAGACTGCTGCGGCTGGAACCGGCGGACCTGGGCCGACGCCGTCTCCTTCGCGCTGTCGGCGCTGCCGAGCGACCTGAGCGGCAAGCGGGTCCTGGAGATCGGGGCCGGCAAGTACTCCTGCCTCGCCCCGGTGTTCGCCGCGCTGGGGGCGGAGGTGACCTGCTCCTATTACGGGCAGGCGCGCCACGCCATCGAGACCGGCCGCCTGCGCGAGGTGTCGCGGAAGTACGGCATCACCGGAATCACGCTGCGCGAGGTGGACATTCACGACTTCGTCGGCACCTACGACATCATCGTGCTGAAGTCGGTGCTGGGCGGCATCTGCCGCGGCGGCGACGTGGCGAAGATGCGGTCCATCGTCCGCGGCCTCGTCGGGCACCTCAGCGAGGACGGCGTGGTGCTGACCTTCGACAACGGCCATGTCGGCCCGTTCGCCAAGCTGAACAGCCTGCTGGGCGCCGGCCGCAACCGCTGGACCTACTTCCGGCGGGCGGAGCTGGACGACGTGCTGGCCGGCTACGAGCATGAGACGCGCGGCTTCGGCTTCCTGAACGTTGGTGCCGCCCGCTTCGCGCTGCGCCGCGACGTGGAGGCGCTGGAGGCGGTCAACGACGCCATCCACGCGGTGGATTCGGCGCTGCTGCGCCTGTTCGGCTTCCGCGAGCGCGCGGTGTACGGCACCGTCATCCGCAACCGCGCCGCCCGCGCGCCCGCCGCGGCGGCGGTGTCGTCAGGCAAGCCGCTCCTGTCGGGCGGGGTGTAGGGTGTTGGCGACGGGCTGCCCGTCCAGCAGCCCGGCGACCGCCCGGGCGACGGTGCGGTCGAGGTCGGGGATGAACGCTCCGTCCAGGTCGAACAGGGTGCGGAAGCGGTCGGCCTCGTAGCCGCCCGCGCGCACCGCCGCGTCGGTCGGCACGTACAGGCACGGGCCGGCGAGGTAGCCGGTGGCGATCCGCCCCGGCGGGAGGTGCGGCGCCAGGATCGGTCCCCACTCGCCGATCACCTCGCCGGTCATGGCGACGATTCCGCAGGCCGGGCCGAAGTCGAGGTCCACCAGATCGAGCGCGATCTCCGGCGTGCCGTGGAAGACCGAGGCGGAGCGGGCGTGGCGGTGCGTCAGCTCCGCATCCGCCGGGCGCGCCGCCTCGGCGCAGGCGACGGCGGTCGCGGCGAGCCGGTCGCCCCAGGCGCGGAAGGTTTCCGGCGTGAACCAGGGCACGTAGGGGTTGAAGGGCAGGGCGATGCGCAGGAACTCGTTCACCGTGCGCGGGATCGGGAACGGAATGTCGGCGATGGCCGACCCGGCGAAACCCGGCAGGTAGAGCACCGCGCAGCCGGCGCCGAACCGCCTGCGCAGATGGTCGCGCACGAGGCCGGGGAAGTCCGGCGACACCCGGTCCATGCGCGGGTAGCGGTTGGCGTGGCAGGCGAAGGACCAGACGACCGCGCGCACCGTTCCGCCGCCGTCGCGCAGCACGATGCAGCGCAGCGTCTGGTCGACGATGCCCTTTCGGTAGGGGGCCAGCGCGATCTCCCGCCCGAAGCGCAGGCGCCGCTCGCGGCGCAGCGCCGGATAGTCCAGCACCCAGGCCGGCTTGCGGCGGTTGACGTTGTAGGGGGCGTGGCGCTCGGCGGTGCCGGCGGCGACCGGCGCGGCCGGCAGCCGGCGGATGGCCTCGGCGACGCGCTGAACCACCATGTCGCGGTAGTCCGGGTCGAGCGCGCCGAGCTGCGGCACCTCCGCCGCCAGGGAAGGCGCGTTGTGGGTGTGGGTGGCGACCAGCACCAGCCGCTCCGGCGCCATGTCCGCCGCGGCGGCGATGGCGGCGTGCGTGGCGGCGCCGACGAACAGCGTGTCGAGGCTGCCCAGCACCACGCGCTGGCCGTCGTCGCCGATGAAGCCGGCGAGGTTCGCCTCCAGCGGCGCGTCGATCCCGGCGAAGGCGCGCGTGCGCGCCGCGAAGCCGGCCAGCGGGGCGGGGCGGGCCGGGGTGATATCGACGGTCAGGAAGCCGGCGCGCATCGGGCCTTGTCCTTCATCTCGTCGTGCCCGTGCTGGGCGCGCAGCCGCAGGATGGCCAGGGCGTTGAGGGCGAGCAGCGACAGGTTGGCGAGCACGCCGCCGGCGGTCAGCGCGGCGATGCAGGCGAGCGGCGACAGGTCCAGCCACCAGGACAGCGCCAGCGACCCGGCGATGAAGGTCAGCCGCGTCACCTCCCACGCCGCCATCCAGTGGTTGCGGCCGTAGATGTGCAGGCTCTCGGTGCCGTGCGCGGCGAGGCCGACGAAGCTGCCCAGCACCAGCACCCCGGCGTACTCCCCGGCCGTCGCCCAGGCCGGGCCGAAGATCCAGCCGAACAGCTCCGGCCCCCACCACACTAGCACCAGCGCCGGCGCCATGGCGGCGAGCAGCCCGGCGTTGAGGATCAGGAACAGCAGCCACAGCCGGCGCGGGTCCTCGTGCTGCAGGCGGGCGGCGTTGCCCCAGAAGACCTGGTTGACCGCCTGCCCGACGAAGGCCGTGGGCTGCCACAGCACGCGCGCCGCCAGCGATAGCTGCCCGTTCACCGCCAGACCGTACAGCGACGGCATGACGAGGCTGGGCACCTGCGCGCTGACCGCGCTGACCATGCTGGAGGGCGTGGCGACCAGCGGGAAGCGGCGGTACTCCACCGCGACGCCGCGCAGCCGGGCGGGGGCCAGGGCGCGCAGGCTGGCCGCGACGTCGGAGCGCGCGTGCCACGCGCCGCGCAGCATGCCCAGCGAGTAGCCGCCGATGTAGCCCAGGAGCAGGCTGGTGGCGTCCGTATGCCGCGCCGCCAGCAGGATCTGGCAGCCGACCACGCCGACCAGCGTGACGAAGCGCGCCTGCGCGACCACCGCGAACGCCTTGTGGCGGACCAGCCAGCTCATGGCGATCTCGTGCAGCGCGGTGACCGCCAGCGCGACCACCACCAGCACGACGTCCAGCACCGACATCGACAGCCAGCCGGCCAGCCACGGCTGCGCCAGCACGCCGATCACCGCGAACAGCGGCGCCGCGGCGAGGACGATCAGCAGGCACAGCGCCAGCAGGTCGCGGGCCTCCGCGTCCTCCTGCGGCAGCGGCAGCGCCCAGTTGAAGCGCAGCAGCGCCCAGGGCAGCAGCAGGTTGACCAGCGCGCCGAGGATGGCGAAGTGGCCGAACGCCTCCGGCCCGTACAGGCGGGTGAGCAGGGGCGCCGCCAGGAAGGCCAGCGCCTGCCCCAGGCCCACCGCGCCGGAGATCCGCATCACGTCGCCGGTGACGCGGCCGATGAACGACCCGTTGCGCCGGACGGCGCCGAACAGCCGCGCCGTCCCGTTCGCCAGCGTGTTCACCTGCGGCATCCTTTTCGTTGTCTTACCCAGAGCCAGAAGCGGTGCGCAGGATGCCACGCCGAAATCGGACGGCGGAAGGCGCCACGAGGGGCTACCCCGACCAGCCCCGTTCCCCGACGGCCATTCGTGCCTCTCCCTCCGTCGGGCCGGGGCACCCCTTCTGCGCGGTCTCTTACTCCAGCTTCTTTTGTTTCTGGCGATAAAAAACATAATAGCATCGGCCGCTATCACGCACTGGGAGGGAATGCGGATGACGGCATTTGCTTTGGTCGGCTGCGGGCGCATCGCCAAGCGGCACGCCGATCTGCTGTTGCAAGGGCAGATCAACGGGGCGACCCTGGCCGCCGTGGCGGAGATCGACGAATCCCGCCGCCAGCTCTTCGCCAAGGAATACGGCGTCCCGGCCTTCGCCGACTACCATCAGATGATGCAGGAGATGGGCGGCAAGATCGACGTGGTCAGCGTGCTCACCGAGAGCGGCAACCACGCCCGCCACACCATCGACCTCGCCCGATACGGCAAGCACATCGTGGTCGAGAAGCCGATGGCGCTGACGCTGGCCGACGCCGAGGCGATGATCCGCGCCTGCGACGCCGCCAACGTCAAGCTGTTCGTCGTCAAGCAGAACCGCTTCAACCTCCCGGTCGTCCGCCTGCGCCAGGCGCTGGAGCAGGGCCGCTTCGGCAAGATCGTCATGGGCACGGTGCGGGTGCGCTGGTGCCGGCCCCAGTCGTACTACGACCAAGCGAAGTGGCGCGGCACCTGGGCGCTCGACGGCGGCGTCTTCGCCAACCAGGCGAGCCACCACGTGGACCTGCTGGAATGGCTGCTGGGCGAGCCGGAGACGGTGTTCGCCAAGGCGCGCACCGCGCTGGTCGACATCGAGGCGGAGGACACCGGCGTCGCGCTGATCAAGTTCGCCAGCGGGGCGCTCGGCGTCGTCGAGGCGACCACGGCGACCCGGCCGAAGGACCTGGAGGGCTCCATCTCCATCCTCGGCGAGCGCGGCACGGTCGAGATCGGCGGCTTCGCGGTCAACGAGATGAAGACGTGGCAGTTCGTGGACCAGGGCCCCGAGGACGAGGCCATCGTGCGCGAGTGCCGCGAGACGCCGCCGGACGTCTACGGCTTCGGCCACAAGCACTACCTGAACAACGTGGTGGACAGCATCCACAACGGCGGCCGCGCGCTGGTGGACGGGCTGGAGGGCTACAAGTCGCTCTACCTGCTGTCGGCCATCTACGAATCCATCGCCACCAACCAGGAGGTCCGGATGCGCTTCCGGCCCCAGGTCTCTCCCCTCGGACTGATGCCCCAGCTCGGAGTGCACCCGTGAGCCTGACCACGCTCCAGAAGATCCCCTTCGTCAACCTCGCCCGCCAGATCGAACGGCTGCGCCCCGACCTCGTGGCCGCGTTCGAGGCGGTGCTGGACTCGCGCGGCTTCATCAAGGGGCCGCACGTGACCGCGTTCGAGGCGGCGTTCGCGGACGCGATCCAGGCGCCGCACGTCGTCGGCTGCGCCAACGGCACCGCCGCGGTGGCGCTGGCGCTGGAGGCGGCGGGCGTCGGGCCGGGCGACGAGGTGATCGTCCCCTCCCACACCTTCATCGCCACCGGCGAGGCGGTGTGCCACGTCGGCGCCACGCCGGTGTTCTGCGACATCGACCCGGACACCTACACCCTCGACCCCAAGGACGCCGAACGGCGCATCACGCCGCGCACGCGGGCGATCATCCCCGTGCACATCTACGGCACGCCGGCGGACATGGACGCGATCCTGGACCTTGCCAGGGCTCACGGCCTCGCGGTGATCGAGGACTGCGCGCAGGCGCACCTCGCCACCTACAAGGGGCGCATGGTGGGCAGCATCGGCACCGCCGGCAGCTTCAGCTTCTTCCCCGGCAAGAACCTGGGCGCGCTCGGCGACGCCGGGGCGGTGGCGACGAGCGACGCTCAGCTCGCCGAGCGCATCCGCAAGCTCGCCGACCACGGCCGCCTGTCGAAGTACGAGCACGACATCGTCGGCTACAACCAGCGTTTGGACGGCTTGCAGGCGGCGCTGCTGTCGGTGAAGCTGCCGCACCTGCGGGAATGGACCGAACGGCGCCGGCGCATCGCCGCCTATTACGACAGCCGCCTGAAGCCGGCCGGCGTCAAGGTGATCGAGGCGCCGGAGGGCGCGGAGTCCGTCTACCACCTCTACGTCATCGAGGTGGACGACCAGCAGAAGACCGCCGCGGCGCTGGCGGCGCTGGGCGTCGAGACCGGCGTGCACTACCCGTGCCCGCTGCACCAGCAGCCGGCCTTCCGTTACCTCGGCGGCGAGGCGCTGCCGAACGCGGAGCGGGCCGCCACGCGCATCCTCAGCCTGCCGATCTGCGGCGAGATCACCGACGAGGAGGCCGAATACGCCTGCGACCAGGTGCTGGCCGTCCTGCGGGGATAAGGCTCCATCCCGGACTGAAGCCCCTCTCCCGCGGGAGGGGGGCTTTTCTCTTCAGGTGGGGGCGTTGGAATAGATGAAGAACCGTGAGCTGCCGTAGGCGTATTCGTCGATCTTCCGCAGGAGGGCGTCCTCCGCCAGCACCGGGGCCAGCGCGTCGGGGTTGGAGACGATCAGCAGGACGACGCGGTGGTGCGCGCGCAGGGAGCGGTGCAGGTTGCCGAGCACCGCCGCCATCACCGCCGGAAGGAACGGGTTGAACAGGAAGATCATGTCCTCGTCGCCGGCGAAGCGGTACTCGGCGGCGTCGCCTTCGATGACGACGATCTCGGCCCCCGACTTGACGGAGCGGCGGTAGACGGCGACGTTGGTCCGGCAGATGGCGGCGAGTTCCGGCGCGAATTCGACGCCGACGATGCGGCGGAACGGGTAGGCGGCGGCGGCGCACAGAACGCGGCCCTTGCCGCAGCCGAAATCGACGAACACGCCGCCCACCGGCGGCTTGAGGTGTGCCATCAGCTTGTGGAACGCGCGCACCCGCGTCGGCGTGTACTCGACGCCCAGGTGCTTGTTGCGGCCGCGGACCACCAGCGCGTCGAGCGGTACGCCTTGCGCCGTCTCGGTGCCGTGGATGCGGTCGAAGCGCAGGTCATCGATCAGGGCCGCGGCGTTCTCGAACGTGCCGCGCAGCCCGTTCGCCCGCACGCTGTTGGCGTAACGGGCGAGCGCCTTCAGGGCAAATTTCATGGTGTCGCCTCCCCATCTTTTGTTATGCGCCCGGCAAACGCCGAAACCCCCACGCCGCTGGCGTGGAGGGGCTTGATGGGTCTGCCGTCACAGCCGTTTCGCTGTGTTGTGAGGCCCTCCCCGCGATGGGGAGGGCGTTGCCGTGTCAGCCCCGCGCCGGGGTCGCCGTCGTGTCGCGCGTCGCCGTCCGGCGCGCCGCGAAACGGCGCCAGGCGCCGCGCAGCAGGGGCATCGGGTCGTCCCAGGCCATCGCCGACTTGCCGTCGCAGCGCAGCGCCCACAGCGCCCAGGCGGCCAGCGGCGTGCCGGAGGCGCGGGCGGCGGCGAAGTCGTTCACCATGTGGCACCACTCCACGCCGGCCCGTGCGCGCCGCACCGCCGGGCGCGGCAGGCCGAGCAGGTCCGCGTAGACCAGCGCCGGCAGGTTGACCCCGGCCAGCGCGCCGGCCAGATGCCAGAGGTTGAAGCGCGGGTTGACCTCCAGCAGATGCAGCGAGCCGTCCGGCGCGCGCTTGAAGTCGAACTTGGCCACCCCGCGCAGGTCGAGCCGGCGCGTCAGGTCGCGGCCGAGCGCCGCCACGTCCGCCTCGTCGGTGATGATAAGCGCCGTGGTGTGCCCGTAGGCCTCGGGATAGGTGCGGATCTTGCGGCCGGTGAACTCGCCGGCGATCGCGCCCTCGTGGTCGACGAACACGTGGTAGCTCTCGATGCGGGATTCCGGGCCGGGGATCATCTCCTGCGCCAGCAGGTCCTGCCCGCCGGCGGCGAGCTGCGGCCACAGCGCGCGCAGCCCGGCCGGGCTGTCGACCTGGTGCGCCTTGCCGGCCTCGCCCATCGCCAGCCACGCCCGGGTGCGGCGGGTCGGCTTGATGATGACGGGAAAGCGCAGGTCGAGGTCCGGCGCCTCGTCCATGGCGGCGGGGCGCAGCAGGCGCGTCTTCGGCACCGGCAGGTCCAGGCGCTCGGCCAGCAGGCGGAAGCGCGACTTGTCCACCAGATCCTCGACCAGCCCGGCATCCGCGATCACGAAGCGGAACGCCCGCGCCAGATGGCTTCGGTAGCGGGAGATCATGAGGAGCTGCGAGTCCTCCTCGTAGAACAGCACCGGCGGCTGGTCCTGCTGCAGGCCGAACGCCACCAGCTTCTCGACCAGGGCCTCGGGCTCGGTGGCGGCGTCGTCCCAGGACAGCGTGGTCCGCGCGTACCGGGACGCGAGCGTCGGGTTGTCGGGGCGGCCCAGCGCCGCGCAGGGGTAGCCCGCCAGGGCGAGCGGCCGCAGGAGGTCCATGCTGCCCATGACGCACGCCAGCGGCAGACCGTTCGGTAAAGTCCCGGTGTGGTGGTTCATGCAGGTTCCCCTGGTTCGTGACGGTGCCGGCGTGTGGGCCAAAGTCCGGGCAAACCTCAGCGCCCCCGCAGGCGCCGGACGGCGGCGAGGGTGGTGAAGACGGCGCGCGTGACCCGGCTGTCCGGGTTGGCCAGCATCCACACCTTCGCCCGGCGCACCCGACCGGCGGCGGCGGTGCGGACCACCAGCGGCGCGTTCAGCGCCATGTGCGCGGCCGAGCGGTGGATGACCAGCCGGTCCATGTCCTGCCGCACGCCGAGCATCCGCGCCTTGTACTCCTCGCGCCCGCCGCCCAGGTGGAAGCGCCGCGCGCCGCGCGCGATGCTCTCGCAGATGGTGGTGTGGTAGCAGAGCTGGCCGAGGCTGTAGTCGTTGTAGGCCGGGTCGTGCGCGATCACCTCGGTCAGGAAGTCCTCGCCGATGTGATAGGTGATCATGCCGGCGCACAGCCGCCCGTCCACGCGGGTCAGGTTCATCACGCCGCAGCGACGCGCCATGCGCAGGATGCGCTGGGTCTCCGCTTCGTCGATGCCGAACAGCTTTCCCTTCGAGGTGATGCGCGCCTGGCTCAGCCGGATCAGGTCGCGGACGTCCTCCTCGCGGATGGTCTCGCGCTCGCGGAACTCGTAGCCGTAGGTGGGCAGGTCGCGGGCGACCTTCTTGGCGCACCGCTTGATCTTCTCGCGCGTCGCCTTGCCCAGGCCCGCCGTGTACTCGGCGGCGCTGGCCGGCAGCGTGATGATCCAGTTCTCCTTGGAATTGTGGACCTGGACCGGGTAGGGCAGCGCCGACGCGTCGGTCTGCACGGCCTGGAAGCGGATCGCCCGCGCCGTGGGAAAGTTGGCGAAGATGCAGTCGGCGAACCGGCGCACCTCCTGCGTGTCGATGACGATGAACTCGTTCAGCACGTCCGCCACGCCGCCCGCGAGGCGGAAGACGAGGACCGCGGAGATCTCGCCGTCGGCGCGCGCGACGTAGGTGCTGACGTTGTCCATCGGCCGCGACGTCTCGAAGAACGCCGGGGAGGAATGGATGTGGCCGTACAGGCGCGCCAGTTCCGGGCCGGCGAAGGACGGAATCTCGTTGGGGTAGCAGGACACACCCGTCCCACCGGGCTTGGCCCCCGATGCGTGCTGAGTGAGGGACACGCTGAACGACACGTCATGACCTCCTTTGGCGTCCGACCACAGTGACCCAGGCCGCGCGCTGTCGTACCGGTCCGGCGTTCGGGGCGATCCTCGCCGGCCAGCTGCGTCTGGTGTTATGCTTTCTTAATTTGGGGCGATCTTCTCAACATTTCCGCAGCGAAGGAAGGTGATGGACGTGGTACTCTGCTTTGGCAAAGCGTCATTACCCCGGTTCCGCCGACGCTGCGATGGACCGGAAGTCCAGGAAAAATCATTACATTACAAAGATGTATACGTATTCACCGGGGTTCGTGCGGGTGACCCGCCCGGCCGCGGGCGCGCCGCGTCATCCTCCTTCGCCGGCGCTGCCCTTTTTGCGGTGTGATGCTCGTCTTTTGGTATCCGTCTTTTTCTCTTCTTGTCCGAGCCTGCCGTGGGTAATAGGTTCAGCCGAACGCGCTGCCGCCATCCGTGCGGCCCGCGTTCTCGATAAGACGGGGGTGCGATGAAGGACATGAACGAGAGCCACGCGCTGTCGCCCGCCGCCGGACTGGTGGGCGGACTGGCGGATGCCGGCGAGCGTCCGCGGTTCGGGGAAGCGACCTTCCGCGCCATTCTGACCCGGGCGCAGGAGCGTGGCTATGGCTTCGCCCGCATCGACGAACCGTTCGGTGCGGCCGGCGAGCGGGCGTTCTACCTTCGGCACGACGTCGATATCTCCACGCCGATGGCGCTGCGCCTGGGCGAGATCGAGCACGAGCACGGCGTGCGCGGGAACTTCTTCTTCCAGCTCAACGCCGAGACCTATTCCTTCTTCGTCCCGGAAACGCTGGACATCGTCGCCCGGCTGCGGGCCATGGGGCACTGCGTCGGCCTGCACATCGACGAGCTGCTGATCGGCGCCGACGAGCGCGCGATCGCCGACACCTTCGACTGGGTGACCGGCCGCATCGCGCCGATGGACCGCGCCGTCAGCTTCCACCGGCCCTCGCCCGAGGTGCTGGGGCGCCGGTACGACGCCTTCGTCAACGCCTACGACGACCGCATCTTCGACGCCGATTCCTACCTGTCGGACTCGCGCCGCAGCCTCGCCTTCCACGACACCCTGACGGGATGGCTGGACGAGGGGCGGCCGCGCCTGCAGCTCCTCCTGCACCCCGAATGGTGGTGCGAGGTGGAGACCATCACCGAGTTCTGGCAGCACCTCAGCGACCGCCGCACCGACCAGCTGCGCCGCTACATGACCCGGAACTTTCCCAAGGTGTTCGCCGCTCTGCTCGGGGGGGAGGAGCGGCGATTCCGCATCTGACACAGACGATCCACAGGGGAGCATCGTCCTGCCATGAAAGTTGCTGCGCATCAGCCGAACTACATCCCGTGGCTCGGCTATTTCGCGAAGCTGGCCAGCGCGGACGTCTTCATCTTCCTCGACGATGTGCAACTGCCGCAGGGGCGCAGCTACGTCCACCGCAGCCGGGTCCACGCGCAGCCCGACGGCGTCTGGCTGTCGGCGCCGATCCGGCGTGAGGAGCGGCAGCTCATCAAGGACGTCCGCTTCGCCGACGAGGACTGGCGCCGCAAACACCAGGCGACGCTGTTCCACACCTACCGCAAGGCGCCGTTCTTCGCCGCGGTGATGGCGCTGGTGGAGGCGATCTACGGCTTTCCGACCGAGAGCCTGGCGCAGTTCAACATGAACGCGGTGACGCTGATCGCCGGCTATCTCGGGCTGGCCTGCCGGTTCGAGCTGTCCAGCGCCTACGGCGTGTCGCAGTCCAGCGACGACCGGCTGATCGAGCTGGTCAAGGCGGTGGGCGGCGACACCTACGTCTCCGGCGCCGGCGGGCAGAACTACCAGCATCCGGAGAAATTCGCCGCGGCCGGACTCGATCTCTGCGTGCGTGAGTACAAGCCGCGCCCCTACCTGCAGCACCAGGGCGGCTTCGTGTCCGGCCTGAGCATCCTCGACGCGCTGTTCAACCTCGGGCCCGACACCGTGCAGCAGCTGACCTACGAGACCCTTCCCGAAACGGCCACCGCCGGCTAAGCCGAAGCGGGGCAAAAAGACGTGGAATAATAAAAGGCTCCATGTTATTTGAGAAAAAGGGCGCGCGCGGATCCGGGGCGACCGTCGCCCCGGCGATGACTGCACCCGCGCTGGGCTCGCGAACATGGCAAACCGACGGGAAAAAGGGAAAATTCCCCACCAGGAATGGCCGGCGATCCGCGCCCGCCACGCGGGTGGGGAATCGCTGGCGAGCATCGCCCGCGACTACGGCTGCACCGGCCCGGCCATCCGCTACATCGTGAACCGCCCGGCGACCGCGGGCGACGACGACCGGCCGGTGCCCGCCGCCGCGCGACCGCGCCGCACGCCGCCGCCGGACAGCCGCCCAGCCGAGACGCCGGCCCGCGCCGAACCGCCCGCCGCGGATGCGCCCGCCAGGGAAGCGCCGGCCACGGCCGGCATCGACCCGGACCTGCGCCGGCGGGTCAGCAGCGAGATCGCGTCTTTTCTCGCGGTGTTCGATTCCTTTCTTACGGAAAGCTCGCCGGACAGCTACGACCAGCTGCTCGACGCCACCGACCGCCTGATGCGCGTCGCCGCGCGCACTCGCATCGAGCTGGAGCGCGCCCGCACCGCCGAGCACGCGCGCCTGCGCCAGGGCCGCTCCGCCGCGCGCACCCGCGTTCCCGCCACCTGACCGTCTTCTGACCGCCGCCATAGGCCTTTGGGCCAGATGAGTGTGGCGCGGCAGCAACGTGCGGCGCGATTGCGACAATTTCCCTAAAATGTCTCTCTAATTTGTCTGACTTTCGCCCCATGCCCTCGGACTATGGTGGTAACACGAATGGAGCCGCGCAAACGAACGGCGGCTTCTGTGGGACCAACACCATGGAGATGCCGGCCATGCGCACCGGACCTGAGCTCGCCTGAACATGCTGTCCCCGCCGCCCGTCGGCCGGTTGCCCTGACGCAGCCCTGACGTGCCGGCCGGGGATCCCGGAGCGAAGCAGCCGGGACCGGGGCGCATGCCCCTCCATACCCACACCGGATGCGCCCGAAAGGGCGCTCATCGGGATGCCGCCGCGCTCCCGATCGGGGGGCTTGCGTCCGACGCACGCCCCCCTTCAGCAAAGGAACACTTGAGCTATGGCTGATTTCTACGTCTCGACGACCGGTTCCGACTCCAACACCGGCACCAAGGATTCGCCCTTCCGCACCATCCTGAAGGCCTCGCAGGCGGCTTCGTCCGGCTCCACCGTGCACGTGGCGTCCGGCACCTACCAGGGTGGCTTCCAGACGACGAAGAGCGACATCACCTACGTCTCCGACGTGAAGTGGGGCGCCAAGATCGTCCCCGGCTCCAGCAACGGCCGCATCGAGGCCTGGGACAACCGCGGCTCCAACGTCACCATCGACGGCTTCGAGATCGACGGCTCCGGCCAGAGCGCCGGCACCCGCTGGCTGTTCGGCGTCTACACCACCGGCTCCAACTCGGTGGTGCAGAACATGAAGGTGCACGACATCGTGCGCGACAGCACCGCCTGGAGCGCGGCCAACACCGGCCAGGGCGGCGCCGGCATCATGGGCGACGGCTACTACGGCGGCTCGAACATCAAGATGCTGAACAACACCGTCTACAACATCGGCATGGCCAACCAGAGCAGCAGCCTGATCCACGGCGTCTACATGGCGACCAGCGGCGAGGTGAAGGGCAACCTGATCTACCAGATCGTCGGCGACGGCGTGACCACCTGGCACGACGCGACCAACCTGAAGATCGTCAACAACACGATCTTCGAGGCGAACGGCGCCGGCATCATGATCGGCGCGGGCGACCACTACAAGAGCAGCGGGCCGAACGACTACACGCAGGTGTCGAACAACATCCTGTACGCCAACTCCAAGGGCCTGGAGACCTACGGCGAGGTCGGCACGCACAACACCTATTCCAACAACCTGGTGTACGGCAACGGCACCAACTGGATCCTGAAGAACGGCACGGCGACCGGCACCATCAGCGCCGATCCGAAGTTCGTGAACTACGTCGCCACCGGCGGCGGCGACTACCACCTGGCGGCCGGCTCGCCGGCGATCAACGCCGGCACCTCGACCAGCGCGCCGACCTACGACCTGAGCGGCCTCGCCCGCGAGGGTGCGGTGGACATCGGTGCCTACGAGTACCGGACGACCACCACGACCACGCCGACGTCGCCCACTCCCACGACGCCGACCACGCCCACGTCGCCGACTCCCACGACGCCGACCGCCGGGACGTCCACCATCGTCATCAACGCGAACGGCACCACCTACGCCGGCGTGAACGCACACTTCAAGGTGCTGGTCGATGGCGTGAAGATCGGCGAGGCCATGGCCACCACCACGGCCAAGGACTACGCCTTCACCACCACCGCCGCGCTGGGCGCCGGCCACAAGGTGCAGGTGCAGTACGACAACGACGTCGGTTCCCGCGACCTGTACGTCAACAAGTTCACGGTGAACGGCCAGTCCTTCGGCCCGACCAGCAGCATGGTCACCTACGACAAGGGCGCGCTGGACGGCCGGGACGTGGTTGCCGGCCAGCAGGGCATGTGGTGGAACGGCACGCTGGTGGCCAGCCTGCCGGCCAGCTACTTCCCGACGGGCAGCGCTTCGTCCAGCTCGACCACGACCACCGCCGGCTCGACCATCACGGTGAACGCGCAGGGCAACGCGGCGGGCGGCGTCGATGCCCACTTCAACCTGCTGATCGACGGCAAGAAGGTGGGCGAGGGCACCGCCGGCAGCACGGCCAAGGACTTCACCTTCAACTCCAGCGTGACCGCCGACCAGGCGCACAAGGTGCAGGTGCAGTTCGACAACGACGCCCTGATCAACGGCCAGGACCGCAACCTGATCGTCAACAAGATCACCATCAACGGCAAGGCGGTGGCGCCGACGGCGTCGATCGTCACCTACGACAAGTACGCGCTGGACGGGCAGGACGTGATCGCCGGCCAGTCGGGCATGTGGTGGGACGGCACGCTGGTGGTGAACGCCGACAAGTCCTACTTCCCGGCGGCGACGGCCGCCGCGGCCCAGCTCGACGTCTACGACCATCTGGTCGCGCAGTCCGCCCCGACCCTCGCGGCGGCGACCACGGCGACCGCCTCGGCCGCGTCGTTCGAGCTGGCGACGGTGGACGCCACGCACACGCTGGTCATGGACCAGCCGCACGTGGACGCCGTCTACATCCACTGACGACGGGTCTCCGCCGGGGCGGCGAAAAGCGCCGTCCCGCGGGCACCGCCCCTCAGCCCCGGTGGCCTCGTGCCGCCGGGGCTTTCGGCGTCCGGGCGTCGAGGCCGTTGAGCACCAGATGGGCGGCCGCCGGATCGGAGAAGGAGAAGCGGATGGTGACGCTGCCGTCGCGGCGGAAGCCGAAGCGCAGCCGCGGCGCGTCCACGCCGTATTCCTCGACACGGCACCAGACGCTGGCGAGGGCTCGTTCCGCTTCGGGCAGGGACACTCCGCGCAGGCTCGCGTTCACCATGGGGTGGCTCCAGCGTTCGTGACGGGATGCCCAGTCATATCATGCGGGTTTTCGCCGTCGGCAGCGCTCATCGGGAGAGCGCGCCGGTCGCTTCCGTGGCAAGGCGCGGCATCGGTACAGACGGCGGCGTCGATCTGTCTAGGCTTGCCGAGTAGAGCGTCCCTAAGCCCATCGCGCCGCGAAGCAGAGGAGGGCCCCCAGCCGTAGGATGCGCGGCGCGATCTACCCCGCAATAGCGGCTCAAGGCTGGGGCCGCCGGAGTCAGCCCAGCGCCGCCGCGTGGTGGCGCAGGTGGTCGTCGATGAAGCTGGAGATGAAGAAGTAGCTGTGGTCGTAGCCCGGCTGCATCCGCAGCGTCAGCGGATGCCCGGCCGCCTCGGCGGCCCGGCGCAGGGTGTCGGGTTTCAGCTGCGTCTCCAGGAAGCTGTCGGCGTCGCCCTGGTCGATCAGCAGCGGCAGGCGTTCCTGCGCGCCGGCGATCAGGGCGCAGCTGTCCCACTCCAGCCACCGCGAACGGTCCGGCCCGAAGAAGCGGCCGAACGCCTTCTCGCCCCAGGGCACGGCCGCCGGGTTGACGATCGGCGCGAAGGCCGAGACCGAGCGGTAGCGGCCGGGGTTGCGCAGCGCGCAGACCAGCGCGCCGTGTCCGCCCATGGAGTGGCCGGAGACCGCCCGCCGGCCGGTGGTGGGCAGCATGGTCTCCACCAGCTCCGGCAGTTCCCACACCACGTAGTCGTGCATGCGGTAGTGCCGCGCCCACGGCTCCTGCACGGCGTTGACGTAGAAGCCGGCGCCCAGCCCGAAGTCCCACGCGCCGTCGGGGTCGCCGGGCACGTCGGGGCCGCGCGGGCTGGTGTCGGGGGCCACGATGGCGATGCCGAGTTCGGCGGCCGTGCGCATGGCGCCGGCCTTCTGCATGAAGTTCTCGTCGGTGCAGGTGAGGCCCGACAGCCAGTAGAGCACCGGCACCCGCTTGCCCGCCTCCACCTGCGGCGGCAGGTAGGCGGCGAACACCATGTCGCAGCCGAGCGCCGCCGAGTGGTGGCGGAACCGCTTGTGCCAGCCGCCGAAGCACTTGTTCGCCGCCAGTTGGGTGGGCCGGCCGTCGGTCGCGGAGTCCATGGGTACCTCTTCGGATGGTCGAGGATGAAGAAGGTGTCCGGTTCGCGTGCGCCCTTCAAGGGGCAGCCGACGCAATCCAGCGCTTCCCGCCGCCCGGTTGGCGAAGCGGGCGGGCCGGCCTAAGTGATGGCGGGCGCCAGCCCTGATTCCCCTGGTGGTGAGGACCCCGCATGCCGCCGATCTCCATTCTCGACCTCGCCCCGGTGCCGCTCGGCGCGACGCCGGCCGACGCCCTGCGCAACACGCTCGACCTGGCGCAGCACGCCGAGCGCTGGGGCTATCACCGCTACTGGCTGGCCGAGCACCACAACATGGTCGGCATCGCCAGCGCCGCCACGTCCGTGGTCATCGGCCACGTGGCGGCCGGCACGCGCCGCATCCGCGTGGGCGCCGGCGGCATCATGCTGCCGAACCACGCGCCGCTGGTCATCGCGGAGCAGTTCGGCACGCTGGAATCGCTGTTCCCCGGACGCATCGACCTGGGCCTGGGCCGGGCGCCGGGCACCGACCAGACGACGCTGCGGGCGCTGCGCCGGGATCCGGAGGTCGCCGAGCACTTCCCGCAGGACGTGCTGGAGCTGCAGGCCCTGCTCGGCCCCCTGCAGCCGGGCCAGCGGGTGCAGGCGGTGCCGGGGACCGGGCTGAACGTGCCCTTGTGGATCCTCGGCTCCAGCCTGTTCGGCGCCCAGCTGGCGGCGGCGCTTGGGCTGCCCTACGCGTTCGCGTCGCACTTCGCGCCCGACGCCCTGATGCAGGCGCTGCCGCTCTACCGCTCGTCCTTCACACCGTCGCAGCAGTCGCGGCGCCCCTACGCGATGGCCGGCGTGAACGTCATCGCCGCGGACACCGACGCGGAGGCGCGCCGCCTCTTCACCTCGGCGCAGCAGGCGTTCACCAACATGTTTCGCGGCACGCGCGGCCAGCTGCCGCCGCCGATCGACGACATCGAATCGTACTGGTCGCCGCTGGAGAAGGTGCGCGTGCAGGGCATGCTGGCCTGCTCGTTCGTCGGCGGGCCGGACACGGTGCGGCGCGGGCTGGAGGACTTCCTCGCGCTGACCGGAGTCGATGAGCTGATGGTGGCCGCGGCCATCCACGATCATGGCGCGCGGCTGCGCTCCTACGAGATCCTGGCGGAGATCGCCCCCGGTCTGGGCAATGGAAAGGCGCGGCCCGCGCTGGAGTGAGCGCGATAGCCGCAGAAGGAGAGTGGTGCCCCAGGCCGGACTCGAACCAGCACGCCGTTGCCGGCAACAGATTTTGAGTCTGCCGCGTCTACCATTCCGCCACTGGGGCACGGGATGAATGGTGCGGCGATCATACAGACCCGACCGCCCCGGTCAATCGCAAAGGATGCGCGGATGCTCGCGCGGCAACTGGCGCAACGCGCCGCGCCGCGCTATATCGAAGGCGCCATGCTGCATCGCCTCACCCTCATCGATCCCCGCCTGCCGGCCGCCCTGCTGGCGCTCGCCAGCGCCGGGGTGCTCGGCGCCGCGTTCGTCTTCCAGTACGGGTTCGGCTATCAGCCGTGCATCCTGTGCCTGTACCAGCGCGTGCCCTACGCCGCCGTGCTCGGCTTCGGCCTCATCACGCTGGGCTTCCCGCGCTGGCGCGGCCTGGGCGACGCGCTGCTGGTGGCCAGCGGGCTGGCGCTGCTCGCCAACGCCGGCATCGCGACCTACCACGTCGGCGTCGAGCACCACTGGTGGGCCGGCACCTCGGCCTGCGGCGCGGCGGGCGGCGCGGCGCTGACGCTGGAGGACCTGCGCGCCCAGGTCATGAAGGCGCCCGTCGTGCGCTGCGACGAGATCCAGTGGGAGCTGTTCGGCATCACCATGGCCGGCTACAACGTGGTCGTCTCGCTGGCGCTGTCCGCCTTCGCCTTCCTCGCGGCGCGGGTGGCCTACCGCGGCGCCGGCCGTTCGGAAGTCGCCGCATGACCGCTCCCGCCGCCCCCGTCCCCCGCAAGCCGGCGCGCGGCGCACTGCCCGGCGACCCGCGCCCGCAGGAGCGTCTCGCCCGCATCGTCCGCGTCGACCACGCCGGCGAGTACGGCGCCAAGCGCATCTACGAGGGCCAGCTCGCCGTCATGGGCAAGGGGCCGCACGGCCGCACGTTGCGCCACATGGCCGCCCAGGAGCGCGAGCACCTGCGCTATTTCGAGGGGCAACTGGTCGCCCGCCGCGTCCGCCCGACGGCGCTGCAGCCGCTGTGGCACGTCGGCGGCTGGCTGCTCGGCGCGGCGACGGCGCTGATGGGCGAGCGCGCGGCGATGGCCTGCACGGTGGCGGTGGAGGAGGTCATCGACGGCCACTACGCCGCCCAGCTCGACCACCTCGGCGCCGCGGAGTCGGACCTGGAGGAGAAGATCCTCAAGTTCCAGGCCGAGGAGATGGAGCACCGCGACATCGGCCTCGCCAACGGCGCGGAGCAGGCGCCCGCGTACCCGCTGCTGTCCGGGGCCATCCGGGCGTGCACCCGCGCGGCGATCTGGGTGGCCGAGCGGGTCTGAGCGCGATCACACCGGATCCAGTTCGGTGTCCCAGTAAAGGAAATCCCGCCAACTCTCGTGCAGGAAGTTTGGCGGGAAGGCGCGTCCGTTCTCTTGAAGCTCGTAGGCCGTCGGCTGGAACGGCGGACTGAGCGGGATCATGCCGCAATGGTGCGGCAGCCGGTTGCCCTTCGCCAGATTGCACACCGAACAGGATGTGACGACGTTCTCCCAGGTCGTCCGCCCGCCGCGCGAGCGCGGGACGACGTGGTCGAAGGTCAACTCCTGGGTCGGGAACGGCTTGCCGCAGTACTGGCAGCTGAAGCGGTCGCGCAGGAACACGTTGAAGCGGGTGAACGCCGGCCGGCGGGTCGCCGGGATGTACTCCTTCAGCGAGATGACGCTGGGCAGGCGCATCTCGAAGTTCGGGGAGCGGACGACCCGGTCGTACTGGGAAATGATGTTGACGCGGTCGAGGAAGACCGCCTTCACCGCCTCCTGCCACGACCAGAGCGACAGGGGGAAATAGCTGAGCGGGCGGAAGTCCGCGTTCAGCACCAGAGCCGGACAGTGATCGGGTGGTGGAGCCAATGGCCACTCCCTCGTCTCGTTCCGTCTCGCACGGCCTCTGACCCCGAGCGCACCAGATACATAAGCGATAAGGCGGATAATCTCAACATCTCGTGTCGCGGAACGCCGCCGCACCGCACAATCTTCACGCCCTTGTAACGCTTTCGCCACGCCGTTGGTGCCCGGCCGGCGCCCTAGAAAAAGGGGTGGGGGTGTGACAAATGGGGTGCCCGGAGGCAAGACGGTCAAAAGCGGCGGGCTTGGTTACTGGTCGTTAACCATGGTCGGGCACAGTCGCGGCAACGACCACGGGGGCCACCATGACTGCACAGATCATCAGCCTTGCCGCGAAGCGCCAGGAGCGCGAAGAGAAGGCGCGCCAGCAGCGCATCGAGGCCTTCGATCGCGAACTGCGCCGCCGGCTCGCCCTGTACCTCGAGGGCGAGGACATCCCGGTCGAGCCGATCCGCGACAACCCGTACATCTGAACAGGCGCTCTCTCCCGTTCGTGAGGGGCCCGTTCGTGAGGGGCCCCATTTGTGAGAGGCGGGCCGCATCGGCTATAGAAGCGGCATGACGACCGTCACCCGCTTCGCCCCCAGCCCGACCGGACACCTGCACCTGGGCCACGCGCATTCGGCGCTGTTCGGCTGGCGCGCGGCCACCGCGGTACAGGGCCGCTTCCTCCTGCGCATCGAGGACATCGACCCGGTGCGCTGCCGTCCCGAGTTCGAGCGGGACCTGATGGAGGACCTGGCGTGGCTGGGCCTCGCCTGGGACACGCCGGTGCGCCGGCAATCCGACCATCTCGACGACTACCGCGCGGCGCTCGGGCGCCTGCAGGCGCTGGGCGTCGTCTACCCGTGCTTCTGCACCCGCAAGGACGTCGCCGCGGAGATCGCCCGCGCCGGCCACGCGCCGCACGGGCCGGACGGGCCGCTCTACCCGGGCACCTGCCGCCATCTCGGCGACTCCGAACGCGCCGCCCGCAGGGCGGCGGGGGAAGCGTACGCGTGGCGGCTCGACGTCGCGGCGGCGGCGCGGCGGGTGGGGCCCTTGCGCTGGTTCGACCGCGGCCGCGGCTGGCAGGAGGCGACTCCGGAGATCCTCGGCGACGTGGTGCTGGCCCGCAAGGACACGCCGACCAGCTATCACCTCAGCGTCACCGTGGACGACGACCTGCAGGGCGTCACGCTGGTGACCCGCGGCGAGGACCTGTTCTTCGCCACCCACCTGCACCGGCTGCTGCAGGCGCTGCTCGGGCTGCGCGTGCCGGAGTGGCACCACCACGGCCTGCTGACCAACGAGCGCGGCGAGCGTCTCGCCAAGCGCGACCGGGCGCAGACGCTGCGCTCCCTGCGCGAGGCCGGCCACGCGCCGGCCGAGGTGCGCGCGCTGGCCGGCTTCCCGGATTGACGCGGAAACCCCGGCCGGATCGCTCCGGCCGGGGGGCTGGGGTTCGGGTGGGGATCAGCGCTGGCGGACGAGGGCACCCTGGCCGGCGAAGTTGCCGATGCCGGCGGAGAGGTTCTGGACGTTGGCGGCGTTGGACGGCCCGAACAGGCCCTTGGAGCGCTGCATCACCGTGG